>JADMKR010000095.1 GCA_015478765.1 Flavobacterium sp. | reverse complement strand
TGTAATTGTGGATTACAGCAGGACCAACCTCGCCAAAACGATTCACTGTCGCCAATAGTATCTGCAACTCGCGGTCAAAATCGGGGTCGTTGGAAATTTTAAACTGTGGTGCTGTAGGCAAGTTCTTGGCAAATTCATCCTTTTTCAAAAAACTTTTTCGCGCCATTTTACCAAAAAGAAATCCGATTAAATTACGCTTCATCAGTAAATTTCCTTCCGCAACATCCAGTGGTTTCTGACAATGTAGCACCATTTGTGCCGATGTCATCCTACCCCATTGCGGTTGCGAGGTTGGTGTGATTTTTTTAATTCTCTGCTGTAGCTCGCTATTGGCCGAGCGGTCGAAAATGTTCGCCATTTTGATTGTGATTTTATGATTGATGGTACTTAGAAGAAAATGTTGCCATTTTGTTACAGCACATTGTTATTTTCCTTTCGGAATCGCATCAATCAGCCGGCGAGTGTAGTCGCTTTGCGGGTTGGCATACAGCACATCGGCATCAGCCATCTCCTCGATCTTCCCTTTATTCATCACCACAATCTGATCGGACATGTATTTTACTACCGCAAGGTCATGCGAAATGAAGATGTAGGTAAAGCCGAAATTTTCCTTGAGCTCATTCAGCAAGTTAAGTACTTGCGCCTGAACCGAAATGTCCAAAGCAGATACCGATTCGTCGCAAACTATCAATTTCGGCTGCAGTGCAATCGTTCTGGCGATGCCGATTCGTTGGCGCTGACCGCCTGAAAATTCATGGGGATACCGATTGAAAAATTCGGCCCCTAATCCAACGCGTTCTAAAATCTCAAGTGTTTTCGCTTTGCGCTCTTTCTCGGTTTTGTATAAATTATGGACCTGCATCGGTTCCATTATGGCTTTTCCCACAGGAATACGCGGATTCAAAGAAGAATACGGATCCTGAAATATTATCTGTATTTCCCGACGCAAATTTTTGACGTCAGACGAAGGCAGTTCCGTAATATCTTTCCCACGATAGAATATTTGACCGGCCGTGGGCTTGTCCAATAGTAAAATAGCATTTCCAAGGGTTGACTTTCCACACCCTGATTCGCCTACCAATCCCAAAGTTTCACCTTCATACAATTTAAAACTGACATCATTCACCGCCTTGAATCCGGTTTTTTTGCCAAAAAGCCCTGCGGACGAAAAGTACTCCTTCTCAACATTCCGCACTTCCAACAGTGGCGGCGCTTTATATAATTCAGCGTGATTGGAAGCGCGCATTTCATTGGTAACTACATCATTGTTTACGGTTTGTTCCAAGTAGTCTTTGATGGTTGGCAATCGCCGGAGCCTCACATCGAGTGACGGCCGCGAGCTTATCAATGCTTTGGTATACATGTGTGTCGGATTATGAAAAACATCAATCGACGTCCCTTGTTCGACGATTTCGCCTTTGTACATTACCAAAACGCGGTCGGCAATCTCGGAGACAAGTGACAGATCGTGCGAAATGAATATGATGCTCATGCCGGTTTGTTGCTGCAGCTCCTTCAATAGCAGGATAATTTCCTTTTGAACCGTGACATCCAGGGCGGTCGTAGGTTCATCGGCAATCAGCAGTTTGGGTTTGCAGGCAATTGCCATGGCGATCATCACGCGCTGCTTTTGTCCGCCGGAGATTTGATGCGGATATTTATTGTAAACCGATTCCGGATCCTGAAGTTTGACCCGTTCGAACAGCGATATCGTTTCGGCACGGGCAGCCTGCTTTGGAAGCGCAGTATGCCGATGCAGAATTTCCTGAACCTGAAATCCGCATTTAAGAGACGGGTTCAGCGAACTCATCGGTTCCTGGAAAATCATCGAAACCTCTTTTCCCCGAAGGTTTTGAAGCTCCTTATTATTTAGGTTTGCCACATTTTTCCCTGCAAATTCAACGCTGCCGTTAGTAATCTGGGAAATGTTCCGCGGAAGCAGGCCCATGATGGCCAACGACGAAACCGATTTTCCCGAACCTGACTCACCTACAATTCCGAGAATCTCGTCCTGGAAAAGTGTATAACTGATTTTGCGAATCACAGGCACCATAATTCCGTCCTTGCGGAACGAAATTTCAAGATCAGAAATTTTTAACAGCGGATTTGGGCTCATGTCGTAAAATTACGGTTTTCAGCGACACGCGATCAGGCGTCATGCAGATTAAATATGAATGATCTCGTCGTCCACCAAAAGTTCGTCGCGGCGTAACCGCAAAAACACCTGCGCTACAGCAACCGTATCTTTCTCGCAGTATGTGACAATGCGGTCGATATCTTTTTCGACATAATATACGTGTCCGACCTGGCTGCCGTCGATATCGCCTTTTGGAGAAGGAATCCCAAGAACTTTGGTCAGGAGTTTCAATGATGTAAAATGTTTGAAATCGCCAAATTTCCAGAGTTCCAGCGTATCAAGATGCGGGACTTCCCACGGCTTTTTGCCGAACAGATTAAGTTTATTCGGAATCGGGATTGCGTTGATGATCATTCGGCGCGCGATGAACGGAAGGTCGAATTCTTTGGCGTTATGTCCGCATAAGACGTGTTGCGGCCCACAAAAATGGTTATTGAGCAGGTTGCTGAAATCGTACAGAATTTTCTTCTCATCACCAATGAATGAGGTTACGCGAAAATGGCGTATATCGCCTTTGAAGGTGAAATAACCGGCAGAAATGCATATGATTTTGCCAAATTCGGCCCAAATACCGGCGCGGTCATAGAAATCTTCGGGCGTGTATTCGTCTTTTCGCTGGTATTGAGTTTTTTGCTCCCATAGCTGTTGCCATTCGGTGTCGAGCTCGCGGTAATTTTGCTCACAAGGAACCGTTTCGATGTCGAGGAACAATATATTTTCGAGGTTGATTTTGTCGATCATAGTGGTAGATTACCGCGGCAATTTAGTAAGAATTGCGTGTAAATCAGTATAGGAAAAATGTAGAAAATGAAAAATTTAGCTGCTTGTCGTTCTGTTGCTATTTCTTAAAATTTAACGCCGTTCGCCTCGACTGCATAGCGGAATTTTGGAATTGATCTGGTTCTGACTTGTGACTTTTGACTTTTGACTTTCGACTTTTGACTTTTGACTTGTGACTTTCGACTATAACGTTTTGGGCGTTGCGGCGAATCAGCCATACAATAAATACCATAATTATTCATCGCCGCCGGGCTGTACGCAGTGCGAGGCACTTTGCTTCCATCCCTAACGCGGAAGAATACGCTTCAGTCTTCAATGTACTTTCAATTTTGCCAAACCCGGACCAGGTGTAATTTGCGACCCACTGGCGGAGTACGAAACAAACTTCAAAACTCTGCAACCTTTCCATAAAATTGCGTAACCCGAACAAATTCCCCATCTGTTAACTTTATCGAATTAAAAATTTTGGTTATGAAAATAGGAAAACATCTGATCGCCGGGCTAGGCGGTGCGATTGCACTAAACATTTTACATGAAACGCTAAAAAGAACCGGCAGCAAAATGCCACGGATTGACCTTTTGGGGGAAGAGGCTTTGCAGAAAGGTATTGAAATGGCTGGCGGCGAGAAAATCGAAAACGAAAATAAGTTATATGCCGCCACTCTTGGTGCCGATTTACTGAGCAATGCGGTTTACTTCAGTGCCATTGGAGCCGGCGGACCGAAATATATCTGGCCTAAGGCGATCGCTCTGGGAATGACAGCCGGTGCGGGTGCGATAACATTGCCATCATTCATGGGATTGGATCCGACTCCTGTTACCAAAACAGCAGAGACAAAATCGTTGACAGTGGGTTATTATTTATTTGGTGCCTTAGTTACAGCAGCAATCTTAACTGCAATGTCCGACGAGAATAAATAATAGGAGTAAATCAATACATTGGCAGTGCTGTCGGGAATCTGCTTTTTCTACCATTTCCCAAGTTGCTGCTTTAAATTATTTTCAAAATAAAGACTGCTGCGCGGAATTCTCATGCTGGAGAAGCCACTTTTTACGTGCCAGTCCGCCGGCATAGCCCGTAAGCGAACCGTTACTTCCGATTACTCTATGGCATGGCACGACTATCCACAGCGGATTTTTGCCATTTGCCGCCGCAACAGCGCGGATAGCCTTTGGATGGCCCAATTTTTTGGATAGGTCAAGGTAGGAAATCGTAGTTCCGTATGGAATTTTTGCGAGTTCGCGCCAGACTTTCTGCTGAAAAGGCGTGCCGGTCGGGTTTAATGAAAGTGAAAAGGCAGTCAGCCTGCCATTGAAAAAGTTTTGAATCTGCTCGACGGCTGTTTCTAATTCTTGCGGATAATCATTCGATTCAATTAAAATTTCATCAGAAACTGATATGCTGCTGATACCGTTGCAATCGCCAATAATCGTAGCGAAACCCAATGGCGTTTTGATTATAACTGATTTCATGGCCGCGGTGGCGCTGTCTTGGTAAATGCATTAAAGGTTGCCATTTGGAAAGCATTGGGCGGAAGTTCCCTTCCGCATATATCGGATTGGGGTATGCCGAAGGCAATTCTGTCGTAAATTTTCGCACGATTGATGTCACGTGTCCAATTATAGTTCACCTCAAGAGGATTCCTGCGTAAAGTAAACTGTTCCTGATCTATTTTGCTCAACATTGCCAACGTTTTAATTTGCAGGGTATCGGCCGATATAGGCTCAAAAGATTCATTCGACATCGCAGAAAACGGATTTGTTTGCGCAAACAACGAACCGGATAGAAAGAGTAGGAATAAGTATCTCATAATAACGATATTGAGCCTCTAAGTTACGAAACATTTTATATCAAATCAATCGCTCGCCGTACTTACTTGATTAAGTGGCTGTACATGTACGACACGATGGCGTGTAGCTCTTCATCCGACATTTTTTTGGTAATCGCAAAGTTCGTTTTCATGATCTCGTATTGGTCGGGGTCGACAATCGGTTTGGCGTTGCCTTTAAGGAATTCCACCATATCGGCATTTTCATCGCGATAGATCGTTGCAATTTCGACAATCGACGGCCCGATGATGCGCTGATCGGGTTGATGGCACGCGGCGCAATTTCCTTTGCTATCGAACAATTCTTTGCCATTCAGAACCAGCTCTTCGGGAGTAGAAACTTCGATTTCGGGATTGAGCGGTTCTTGGACTTCTTCCTTTTTGCCGCATGATGCAACGGCCAGCACAAATAATAGATATATTATATTTTTCATTGCATGTTTTTTAGCCCTGATAGAGGCGGTATCCTTTTTCGCGCTTCTTTAGCGCGGAAAAGATAAAGCGGATAGCAGGAATAGCTTCAAATTATTTATTCAATAACAACGCTGCTTCTTTCGCGAAGTAGGTCGTGATGATGTTTGCGCCAGCGCGTTTGATGCAATACAACTGTTCGATCATGATGCGGTCGTGGTCGAGCCAGCCGCGTTCTGATGCTGCTTTGACCATCGCATATTCGCCCGAAACCTGATATACGGCAACCGGAACATGCACTGCATTTTTGACTTCGCGGACAATGTCGAGATACGCCATTCCGGGTTTGACCATTACGATATCGGCGCCCTCGGCAACGTCGTCGAGTACCTCGCGGATGGCTTCGATGCGGTTGGCGTAATCCATCTGATAGGTTTTTTTGTCGCGCGGCACATCGTTCACATCAACCGGAGCTGAGTCGAGTGCGTCGCGAAACGGACCGTAAAACGCCGATGCGTATTTGGCGCTGTAGCTCATAATCCCGACGTTGTGATGGCCGTTTTCTTCCAACGCCTTGCGTATGGCAAACACGCGGCCGTCCATCATATCGGATGGCGCTACGAAATCGGCGCCGGCTTCAGCATGACTCAGACTCATTCTCGTCAACGCATCCACGGTCGCATCATTGATGATCTGGCCTTTTTCGATGATTCCGTCGTGGCCGTAGATCGAATACGGATCGAGCGCGACATCGGGCATCACGATCATTTCGGGAACGGCGTCTTTGATTGCGCGGATGGTTTGCTGCATCAGGCCGTTTTTGTTCCAGGCTTCATTGCCGGCATTGTCTTTTAAATTATCGCTGACTTTGACGTAAATATTCACAGCGCGTATGCCCAAATCCCAGGCTTCTTTGACTTCCTTGATAGTATTGTCGAGCGAATGTCGAAAAATTCCGGGCATCGACTGGATGGCAGATTTCACGTTCTTGCCTTCGGCGACAAACATCGGCAGCATGAAGTCTTGCGGTGATAGTGTGGTTTCGCGTACGAGTGAGCGTATTGATTCGTTGGTGCGGAGGCGGCGGTTGCGGTTGTACATGGTTTTTAGATTTTAGTGGGCAGCTTTCAGCTTTCAGCGGTCAGCTTTATTTTTAGCTTAGTTTTGACATTAGTCCGGACAGCATTTTTTTAATCTCCTCAATATTTTCGAGTAAACTTGTTGCTTCGTCAGCCGTTATAAATTTCAGATCGGTCGCAAGGATTACCTGATATTCTAGTTCATTTGCTGATCCAAAAGAGATAACGAGAAATCTGCAAAAATCTTTTTCTGATTTCCTTCCACAGCCTTCTGCAATATTTGTTGGAATGGATGCGGCCGACCTTTTCATTTGACTGGTTAGGCCAAAAAGTTCTTCTTTTGGAAAAGCACCGACGGTTTTATATACTTCAAGTACTAACTGGTGACCTTTCACCCAAACATTAAGCTTCCTATAATCTTTCATAACGTATTTGTTAAAGCTGAAAGCTGTGACCTGACAGCTGACCGCTACACCCACTCCCTCGGCTCCATCAATACCTTCACCAACCTTTCCTCTTCGCTTCCTTTCTCCGGATGATGATCATAAACCCATTGGACATGCGGCGGCAAACTCATCAAAATGCTTTCGATACGGCCATTGGTTTTGAGTCCGAATAGGGTTCCTTTATCGTGGACAAGGTTAAATTCGACATAACGTCCGCGGCGGATTTCCTGCCAATTTCGGTTGGCTTCGTTAAAGGTGAGGTTTTTCCTTTTCTCGACAATGGGAATGTATGCGTCGACAAAACTGTCACCTACTTCAGTCACGAAATTGTACCAATTGGCCATCGACATTTCCTCGCTAGCTTTACAATAATCAAAAAACAATCCGCCAACGCCGCGCGCTTCGTGCCGATGCGCATTCCAGAAATAGTCATCGCATTGCTTTTTATATTTGGGATAGAATTCTGCATTGTGCTTATCGCAGGCAGTCTTGCAGGTTTTATGAAAATGAACTGCATCTTCTTCGAACAAATAATATGGCGTTAAGTCTTGTCCGCCGCCAAACCATTGATTAATGACATTTCCATTTTCATCATACATTTCAAAATAGCGCCAGTTCGCGTGAGCCGTGGGTACCATCGGACTTTTAGGATGAATTACCAGGCTGAGTCCGCAGGCGAAAAAATCGGCTTCGCCAACGTTGAACATCTTTTGCATTGGTTCGGGCAATTTGCCATGCACGGCTGAAATGTTGACGCCACCTTTCTCGAAAACGTCTCCGTTCTCAATCACGCGGGTACGGCCGCCACCGCCCTCAGGACGTTCCCAAAGATCCTCGCGGAATTTCGATTTGCCATCGGCGGCTTCAAGCGCAGCGACAATGGTATCTTGTAGGTTATGTATGTAACTTAAAAATTTATCTTTCATGATAATCCGACTTAAGAAGTCCGTAATAATTGATGTCTTCCAAAATGCCGAAGCCGTTTTTATATTCCTGGCGAAGAATTCCTTCGAGCTTAAAATTGTGCTTCAACGCGATATTTTGGCTGCCGATATTGTCGAGCGATGTTCGGATGAAAACCTTATTTAGGTTCAATTCACTAAAACAAATTTCGATGACCTTTCCGAGTGCCGATGATATGATGCCTTTTCCTTCGAAATTCACATCTATAAAATAGGCGAGTTCGCATTTCATCAACTGCAGATCGATTTTTCTGATGCACAAAAAACCAATCAGAGTGGCCGACACACTGTCGCGAACGAAAAAGTGAAATCCTTCATTATTCCGCTCTTTTTCGATGGCATCCAGCAGGAATCTTTCGGTTCCGGCGATATCGGCGCATGCCGTAACCGTAATTGGAAAAGCGCGGATGATACGATCGTGGTTTGCCTGCACGAGGTTGTAAAACTCCGCTGGCAAAACGGCGTCGGTTTGATCAATGGCCCATTTAGCAAAATTATTCATCCCAACTTTTTAACTTTTAACTTTTCAACTTTCAACTATCTACCATACTCTTTCACCGCATCAATAAACGCCTTCGCGTGATCAACGGGAATATTCGGCAAAATTCCGTGGCCGAGGTTGACGATATATTTGTCTTTCCCGAATTCATCGATCATTTGATGGACCATTTTCTTAATCGACGGAATTGGCGATAATAATCTTGACGGATCGAAATTCCCCTGCAATGTTATATTGCCACCAGATAGATATCGTGCGTTGCGTGGCGAGCAGGTCCAGTCGACTCCGAGCGCCGATGCGCGGCTTCTGCCCATTTCACCCAATGCAAACCAACATCCTTTACCGAAAACGATCACATGGGTTTCGTCGGCTAGCGCCTCAACGATCTGGTTGATGTACTTCCATGAAAATTCCTGATAATCGACCGGCGACAACAT
The DNA here is from genome assembly GCA_015478765.1 of Flavobacterium sp. Classification (GTDB taxonomy): domain Bacteria; phylum Bacteroidota; class Bacteroidia; order Flavobacteriales; family Flavobacteriaceae; genus Flavobacterium. Next base: position 21,368 of record JADMKR010000095.1, on the reverse strand, counting down.
TCCGCCCCACGAATCGAAGATTTGAACTGCATTGACGCCGGCGGCAACTTTTTTCTTTAGATAGGCAATCGTCGTATCGGTGATTTTTTGAAGAAGTACGTGTGCTGCTTCGGGTTGTGAAAAGCAGAAACCTTTGGCGGTATCAAAGCTTTTCGAGCCTTTACCTTCGACAGCATAGCAGAAAATCGTCCATGGTGAACCGGCAAAGCCAATTAGCGGAACCTCATCGTTCAGCATTTCTTTTGTAAGCTTGATCGCGTCCATCACATAGCCGAGGGTTTCGTCTATATCGGGAACAATGACGCGTTCGACATCCTGGATCGTGCGAATCGGATTCGGAAGAAACGGACCAATATTTTCTTTCATCAGCACTTCGATTCCCATTGCCTGTGGAACCACCAGGATATCCGAGAATAAAATGGCAGCGTCGGGAGCAATGCGGCGAATTGGCTGGACCGTTATTTCGGAAGCTATTTCGGGCGTGCGGCAGCGGGTAAAGAAGTCGTATTTGTCGCGCAGTGCGATGAATTCGGGAAGGTATCTTCCGGCCTGGCGCATCATCCAGACCGGCGGGCGCTCTACGGTTTCACCGCGTAACGCTTTCAGGAATAAATCGTTTTTTATCATGATTGTGACGTTTTATAATGGTTTATACATTGAATGATCGTGTTTTCGACCGTTGGCCGATTCGCGATTATTATATTTTTTGTGATTCCCGATAGCGCGTCGGCGGTTGTGGTGCCGATGCAAAAGCAGGTTTCGGTTGTTATTTCATTGTACTTTAAAAAACTTTCGACACCTGACGGACTAAAAAATAAAATCCCGTTTGGCTGCGCGGATATTTTTTGTGGCGTCAGTAGCGTTTCGTAAACAACGGTTTCTGTGAAACTTATTCCGGCTGATGTCAGCGCATCAGGCAATGTATCGCGGCGCAGGTTTCCTGAGAAAAACGCCACCGACCTCTCACTGTATTTTGCGACGATGCGTTTGGCGAGTTCATCGGCGTAATCTTCACTTTCGATTACTATAAAACCATTTTCCTCCAGCAACGCTTTTGTCTTTATGCCAACGCACATTGTTTTTGTCGCTTTCAGCGAATGCGACTCCGGGTGTCTTATAACGCTGCCAACAGCGTTCTGGCTGGTGAATAACAGTAAATCAGTTGGTGCAGGCATTGTAAATGTAACCGGATGCGTTTCGATAAAATTGGCCTCGACGATTGACAACCCTGCATTTAACAGCATTTGTCGCAAATTCGTTGGCAATATTTTGGTCGATAGTACTCGGTTCATTTTTACATCTTATGAAAATCAGCTCATGAAAGTTAGCCCCGACTGGCAGCGGTATCCTTTTGCATCGCAAAAGATAAAGCAGAAGGCGGGACCAAACATCTTTAAAAGTTGGTGGCCTGTGCTCCTAATTATCCTGCGCAGTAACGCAGAATGTCTTTGTTTTCACCAAAAACCACCAAAATGTCGGTTTCAAACAAAACGGTGTCGGGTGCCGGCAAACCAATGGTTTCCTTAACGATGGTTTTTTTTCCGATCAGGTTTGTTTTTTCCCTTTTGCGTATGATGGTTACCAGATTCAGATGGTATTTATCGATGTCGTTCAGTTGTGCCAATGTGCGGCCGTGAAATTCGGGTTTCGATTTTACTTCTGAAATCGTATAATTATTGTCGAGCTGGTAATTTTCGAGCGTTGTTTTAAAATTGATCTGTTTCGTCAGCCGGTCGGCGCTTTCCTGCTCAGGGTGGATGATGCTGTAAATCCCCATTGCTTCGAGCACGGTGTCGTGAATAGGCGACAGTGCGCGGCTGATGATTTTGACATCCGACAATTTTTTGATAATGGCGGTCGTGATGATGGCGGCACCTTCGTTCTCACCGATTGCGACCACGACTTTGTCGGCGTCTTTCAATGGCAATGCGTCGTAGGCAAGTTCGTTAGTCGAATCCAGACAGATCGCGTGTGATATTTTGTCTTTGATCAGATTTATCTTGTCGATCTGTTTATCGACGCCAATCACTTCATTGCCGGTCTCGGTCAGGCTCAAGGCCAATGACATTCCGAAATTCCCCAAACCAAAAACAATAACTTTCATAATTAGTTTATTAAAATGTTTTCCTTCGGATATTCATAGAACTGGTGGTTGATTTGCCGAAGCAGACCAATCATCAGGTTCAACATCCCGATCCGGCCGATGAACATGGTGATCATGATAATATATTTGCTCGGCTCGGTTAACGTAGGCGTAAAATTCAGCGACATGCCGGCTGTACTGTAGGCTGAAAAACATTCAAGTGCGACTGTCAGCAGATCGGTTCCTGCGGGCTCAAAAATCAGTAAGCCCAGGATGGCGCTGCCGATGACCATAAGCGAAATGCATATAATCGCAAAAGCCCGTGAGGTCGATTCGCTTGAAATACGACGTCCGAATAATTGAATTCGGTTTTTGCCTGACGCCACTGCCAAAATATTCAAACTCGCCAATGCAAAGGTACTGGTTTTTATCCCGCCACCGGTTGATGCCGGCGAGGCGCCAATCCACATTAATAGTATAATGAACAACACTGAAGGAACGGTGTAGTCGGCCATGTTGTTTATCTGAAAACCGGCTGTTCTTGGCAAAACGGAGTTAAACGCGCTGGTGGTGATTTTACCAAATATTGTTTGATGCTGGTCGAGCGTGGCACCCGATTCGAAAATAAACATAAATGCAAAACCGACGACAAGCAATATTCCGGTAGTGTATAAAACGATTTTTGAATTCAGCGTGACAATTCGGATTTCCTTATGGATGCGCGATCGGTCCAAAAGTTCAAGCGTACGCACTTTGATATATTGATAAAAATTGACAATAATGTTGTATCCGAGTCCGCCAGAGACAATCAATATCATCAATACCCATTGCATGTAATAGTTGAATTTCAAAAAGTTTTCGGAAAGACCGGTTGGCAATGTTGAGATTCCCGCGTTGCAAAAAGCTGACACCGAATGGAATATCGAAAAGAACAATTTGTCATCGATTTCAGGCCGTCCCGAAATTGACGAATAAATCAATATTGCGCCAATAATCTCAACGCTAATGGTAAATGTCACGACATGCAAAGCGACTCGCAACACATCTTTTAATGTATCCTGCGCTATAAAATCCCTAACATTAAGTCCTTCTTTGAAAGACGAACTTCCCCGGAAAAAAAATGCGAAGAAAGATGTGAAGGTCAGGATTCCGAGGCCGCCAACCTGTATTAGCCCAAGGATAATGACTTGACCCAGAAACGTAAAATCGGATCCAATATTCAAAACCGATAAACCCGTTACGCACACGGCTGTGGTCGCGGTAAAAAGAGCATCGGTAAAAGTTATTTCCTGTACGGTCGCCGTGGGCAGCAGCAGCAGAAACGACCCAAGAAGTATCAGGGCGAAAAAACTGCCTACAAACACAATAGCCGGGTTGTAATATACGTCGTAGATGTAGCGCACCAGCAGCATTAGCCGCATGATAAAGTAAATTACGAGTCCGCCTTCAAGAATGGGCCGAATCTTATTCAGTATTTCGATTGGCTGCAAATCGTAGTTTGCCAGTGTGATCGCCAGTGATATCAGCAATAGAGCACCGATCAAAATCATATTTACCAATACGATTTTCCTAAGTCCGCCGGTTCTAAAGTGAAAAAATTTAACGATGTTGAAAATGAGCAGCGCAACGGTGATTGCGACAAGTCCGACAAGTTTAGGAGTTTTGTAAATGTCATGGACGCTGTATCCAAAATCGAATACCAGGAAGGTGAGTACAATTAAATCAAAAAAGCGGTAAACAACCTTAAGCAACGAGTCGTTTTTCATTTGCTAGATATCTTTATTCAGGCTGCTTTTGATCTGACGCATGATATCAATCCCGCCATTCGAAAGAATTTCCTGGGCGCAAAGTTCGCCAAAATCCTGATACAAATCTATTTGCGTTTCTTTTTGGATGGCGATCTTGTCTTTTCCGTCCAGTGAGAACAGAGCACCTTCAAAACTGATCTTATTATCGACTATGGTTGCCAGTGCGCCGATTGGTGCGGTACAGCCTCCTTCGAGTGTTCGCAGGAAATCACGTTCGATTTGCGTACAGATTTGAGTGTCCAGATGATTTAGCTTACCTACAGCTTCGCGACAATAAAAATCATCGTGCATCGCAACAATTACCATGGCGCCTTGTGCGGGTGCGGGAATCATCCATGGGAGTTCGATATGGTTGTCAGGTTTTAGTTGGATACGTTCCAGTCCGGCGGCGGCAAAAACGGCTCCGTCCCAGTCATTATCTCGTAGTTTTTGAAGGCGCGTATTTACATTTCCGCGTAAATCCACAACAGAATGGTTCGGATGACGGTGCAGCCATTGCGCTTGCCGGCGTAAACTTCCTGTTGCTATTGTTCCGGCCGAATGCAGGAAATCGGTGTTTCCTTTATGAACCAAAATATCGAGCACATTGGCCCGTTTTAGAACAGCGGCCTGCACGATTCCTTTCGGAAGTGCTGTCGGAACATCTTTCATCGAATGCACCGCGATATCGACCTGGCCGGTTATCATTGCGACGTCAAGAGTTTTGGTGAAAATTCCGGTGATTCCGAATTCGTAGAGTGGTTTGTCGAGTATGATATCGCCGGTCGATTTCACGGCCACGATTTCGGTCTGATATCCTAAGTGGCGAAGTTTGTCCTGAACGGTGTTCGCCTGCCACAGAGCCAGTTCGCTGTCTCGCGTACCGATGCGGATCGTTTTGATCATTTCGCTACTGCTTCGATTTGGAACACTTTTTCGATCCATTCGATACTTTCATCGACCATAGTGCTGTCATCTTTCAGATGATTCGCGAAATGGGTCGTGATCTTTTGGATGATTCGTGCGCTGATGATTTCAGCCTGTTCCTCATTGAAATTAGAGATTTTCTTGCTTTGGAAATGCAACTCCGATTTTTTTATCTCGTTTAATTTTTCCTTTAGAGCGTGAATGGTGGGTGCAAATTTACGGGCTTTTGTCCAGGTCATGAATTCCTCGCGTACTTCCTCAATGATGGCTTCGGCGGCGGGAACCTGGTTTTTCCTGTTTTCCAGCGTATCATCGGTCATTTCGGAAAGATGATCCATGTGAATAAGGGTTACGCCTTCAATTTCGCGCACGTTCTCGTTCACGTTCTTTGGTATGGACAGATCCAAAATCAACATCGGTTTGCGAAGATTCAGGATTGCTTTGTCGATAGTTGGATTTTGGGCGCCGGTGGCAACTACGACCACATCGGCTTTTTGCAGCTCGAGATGAAGATCGGAGTAATCTTTTACGATCAGATTTAATTTGCCGGCAAGGCGTTCTGCTTTATCCTTGGTTCGGTTTATCAGTGTGATATGCGGGTTGCGTGTGTGCTTAACCAAGTTTTCGCAGGTGTTTCGGCCGATTTTTCCGGTTCCGAAAAGCAAAATGTCCTTATTGCTGATATCGGCTACATTTCGGATTATATATTGTACCGATGCAAATGATACCGATGTGGCGCCTGTGCTCAATCCAGTTTCATTTTTGATACGCTTGCTGGCCTGAATTACGGTATTGATGAGGCGATCCATGAACGCATTGATCAATCCGAATGAACGCGATTCTGTCAGGCTCGATTTTATTTGGCTTATGATTTCAAAATCGCCTAAGATTTGGCTGTCAAGACCACTTCCTACCCGAAAAATATGACTAACTGCTTCCTGATTTTTATAAACGAAGGCTACTTTCTGAAATTCCTCGACAGTGCCGCGGCTGTTGTCGCATAGCAATTTTATAAGTTGAAAAGGATGTTCGGCAAAACCGTAGATCTCGGTTCTGTTACATGTGGAGGTTACGATCAGGCTTTCAATGCCATCGGCCTTGGCTTGGGTAAGCAATTGCGTTTTAGCGGCATTATCAAGACTGAACTTCCCTCTTATCTCAGCGTCCGCTTTTTTATAGCTTAAACCAACTACGTAAAAATACTGGTGCTTCGAGATGTTACTGTTTTCCATATTATTGAATAGGCTTCCTGCTAAGGGGACAAAATTATCACTATACCATTTAAAAATATAACGCTCAAAGGACTATTTTTGTCGTTATGGGAATTATTATCCATAAATGCCACTATAACAGGAAAAACAAGTAAATTTGCAGCAATTACTAGCGCTGCCGACAACCTTATGTAGATTAATTCTAAATAATGTAGGGTCGTTTTACACCGGTGCACAGACTAAAAAATATCGCTATGGGTTCTCATGAAGTTGTAAAAATTGAAGACGATTTTATCCTCATCAGATTTCAAAATGACAGTTCCGAAGTGTTCCGTGCACAACGTGAGGTGAGCATCGGGATGATCCAATTCCACTTTGGCATAAAGGGCCGAGCGAAATTTATCTTCAATCAAGGAAATTATGCTTTGGAACTTAGTGAAGAAAAGTCGTTATTGCTTTATAATCCGCAAAAGGAACTACCACTGAATCTCGAGCTCGCGCCAAATTCCTGGGTAATTTCACTCATGGTTTCCATCAAAAAATTCCATGCTTTGTTTTCGGCTGAAGCCGACTATATTCCGTTTTTGAGCGCCGAGAATCAGGACAAGAAATATTACAATGAAGGCAATATTAGTCCGTCGATGGCCATCGTATTAAGCCAGTTATTCCACTACAATCTTCATCCATCGATTAAAAATTTGTACTACAAGGGGAAAGGCTACGAATTACTGAGTCTTTATTTCAACCGCACCGAAGATCCCGATGCAGAGCAATGCCCGTTTTTGATCGACGAGGAAAACGTTTTGAAAATCAGACGAGCGAAAGACATCATAATCGCCAATATGGCAGAGCCACCTGGTTTACAGGAATTGTCGGATAAAGTTGGTTTAAATCTGAAAAAACTAAAGATGGGGTTTAAACAGATTTACGGCGATTCGGTTTACAGCTTCCTGTTTGATTACAAAATGGAGTTTGCCCGAAAACTGCTTGAGGAAGGAAATCACAATGTAAATGAAGTGGGTTTGAAAATCGGATATAGCACGGCAAGTCATTTTATTGCTGCCTTTAAAAAGAAATTCGCAACCACACCAAAAAAGTACCTGATGTCGATTAGCCAGAACTAACCTAATGTTTTGTTAAGCGCACAATCAAAAAAAATCTAATTCATACTTTTAATAACCGAACAATTACCGATGAAAGGAGTTCTTTTAGTCAATCTTGGTTCACCCGAGAGCCCTGATCCCGCCGATGTCAAACCGTATCTCGACGAATTCTTAATGGATAAATACGTGATTGACGTCCCGTTTTTATTGCGTGCCTTTTTGGTACGCGGCATCATCCTGAGGAAACGTCCCGAAAAATCAGGCGAAGCATACCGCAAAATATGGTGGGATGAAGGTTCGCCTCTAATTGTACTTTCCCAACGCATGCACGAAAAGGTAAAAAGACAGGTAGAAATTCCGGTTTCACTGGCGATGCGCTATGGCAAGCCAGCAATCTATGATGGTTTGAAGGAATTGCACGATCAAGGCGTGAGCGACGTATTGGTTTTTCCTTTATATCCGCACCATGCGATGGCGTCAACAGTTACTGTGAACGTCAAGGCTGAAGAAATGCGCAAAAAGCATTTTCCAGATATGAAAATGACCACAGTTCCGGCATTTTACAACAAACCAGATTACATTAAAGCATTGGCCGATTCTATGGCTGCGTCGTTGAAAAACTTCGATTACGATCATCTGTTGTTTTCGTACCACGGAATTCCGGAGCGTCACATTCGTAAAACCGACGTCACCAAATCGCATTGTAAAATTGACGGTTCATGCTGTGTGACGCCATCGCCTGCTCACGAGTTTTGTTATCGACATCAATGTTTTGAAACCACCAGAAAAGTAGTCGAGTATTTAAATATTCCCGAAGGTAAATATAGCCAGACATTTCAGTCGAGGCTGGCTGGCGACAAATGGCTCGAACCGTACACCGACGTGGAAATCAACAAAATGCCCGGCAAGGGAATCAAGAAATTGGCGGTCGTTACGCCGGCCTTTGTAGCCGACTGCCTGGAAACTCTGGAAGAGATAGCGATGGAAGCCAATCATCAGTTCAAAGAACATGGAGGCGAGGAATTCCACGCCATCCCATGTTTGAACGACGACGAGCAATGGGTCTCAACCATGGCTTCGTGGCTAAACGAATGGGCTGCGAAAAACTAACAATATGTCAGCTCCCACCGAAGAAGATTTAGGCCGCCAAAGCATCACAACACTATTGCGAAAACAGGCGATTCCGGCTTCTATCGGAATATTATTCATGACGGTCAACATATTGGTGGATACCATCTTTGTTGGCCGATGGATTGGCTCCATTGGAATCGCCGCATTGACCGTTATAATGCCAATCGCATTTTTGATCGCCGCAATCGGCCTGGCAATTGGAATAGGTGGAAGTTCGGTTCTTTCACGTGCTTATGGTGCGAGCGACTTGGATCTATCGCGGCGCACATTCGCACATCAGATTTTAATGACGGGAGTCCTCTCAATTTTACTGGTTTCTGCCGGATATTTTTTTCAGGATGAAGTATTGATTCTATTCGGTGCAAAAGGTGAAATACTGGAGCCGGCCCGCGAGTTCTTTCTGCCTATTTTACTGGCCGCACCTTTGCAGGCCTTTTGCGCAATGGGAAATACGGTGATACGCGCCGAAGACAGGGCAAAGGTCGCCATGTCGGCGACCATTGTTGCTGCGGTCGGGAACATTGTATTGGATATATTATTTATAAAGGTTTTTGAATGGGGAATTTTTGGTGCAGCACTCGCCACTGCATGTTCGTTTTTGATGTGCTTTGTATTTGTGGCGTATTTTTTCATTTTTAATAGCAAACTCCGATTGCAGTGGTCCGATTTTTCGCCCCGCACTGCACTTATTTCCGAAATTACTGCGCTGAGTTTCACCACCTTTTCCCGTCATGGGGTCATAAGTATATTGGCTGTTCTGCTGAATCATACGCTTTTTACGCACGGAGGTGAGCACGCCGTAACCGTTTACGGAATTATCAGCCGGATGCTGATGTTTGCACTGTTTCCGGTAATTGGCATCGCACAGGGCTTTTTGCCGATCGCCGGCTATAATTACGGTGCAGAAAACTTCGGACGCGTAAAGGAAACGATAAAAATATCGATCAAATGGGCGGGAATTTTTGCCATCGGAATCTATACGTTGATACTTATTTTCGCCGAACAAATCGTGGGCGCATTTACCACCGACCCCGATGTGCTTCGCGACACCCCAACCGCGCTGCGCTGGGTTTTTGCCGCATCGCCGGTAATAGCAATTCAACTCATCGGCGCCGGCTATTTCCAAGCTGCGGGCAAAGCATTAAAAGCATTGATGCTGACATTGAGCAAACAAGGATTTTTCCTGATTCCGCTTATTCTGATATTACCCAATTATTTTGGTATTTTTGGTGTGTGGGTTTCGTTTCCGATTGCCGACATCCTGGCCACAGTGGTCACCGGTTTTTTTCTGAAAAACGAAATGAACAAATTCTCTAAGCCCGATGGAATACTATAACTATCTGAAATCGCTCCATCTGATCTTTGTAATCACTTGGTTCGCCGGACTTTTTTATATCGTCCGTTTATTTGTGTATCAAATTGAAGCCCATGGCAAGACGTCACCCGCCAGAGAAATTTTAAGCGATCAATATAAAATCATGACCAAACGCCTGTGGTATATAATTACCTGGCCATCGGCAATATTGGCGAGTATATTCGCATTCTGGATGATTTTTTTCACCGATGTGGGTTCGGTTTGGCTTCAGCAACCATGGATGCACGTGAAACTCGTCTTTGTATTTTTGCTTTATCTGTACCATTTAAAGTGCCATCAGATTTATCGCCAACTTCAGAATGATCAGATAAAGTACAGTTCCAATTTTATGCGACTGTGGAACGAAGGCGCAACACTGATTCTGTTTTCGGTGGTCTTTTTGGTCATATTAAAAAATGCAGTCAACTGGATTTATGGCGTCATCGGAATAATCTTATTCTCGGTCATGTTGATGATCGGATTTAAAATGTATCAGCGCATTCGAACTAAAAACGGATTGTAAATATGGGCTCCAAATTCCAATTGTCGATGTTGTCTCTCCGCGTGCGGATATTTCTGTCGATGATTGTATTGATAATCGTTTCTTCGATTTTGCTGGCATCCATTTCTGTCGTCCAATTTAAAAACGAAGCGAGAGAGTACCATCAGGAGCGGCTTGAAACGAAAGAAAATGCGATAAAAGAGCACATCGCGTATCTGTTGTCGACTACGACTTATCCCATGACAACAGAAAACCTGCCGCTGATTTTCAAGGATCATATCCATGAATTATCGGACATCCACAACCTGGAAATCAACATTTATGACCTGCATGGAAAATTATTGAAATCATCCAAAGCGTCATTCGCGATCGATGGCGTGGCGCCGCCCATAGAACCCTATGTGACGAAACTAGTGCAATCATCAATCGATAAAAGATATGTCGACATTAAAAGTATCGACGGCCAAAAACACCGCTCGTCATTCAGCCAAATTAAGGACGACAAATTCAAGCCGATAGGAATTTTGAACATTCCCTATGTGGAAGACGATGACTATTATCAAACAGAACTGAATAATTTCCTAATCCGCCTCAGCCAGGTGTACACTTTTACATTGCTGATCGCATTTGCGCTGGCCTACTTTTTATCGACTTACATCACACATTCGCTTAAAACCATCTCCGATAAAATCAACGAGACAAGTCTGAATCAGAAAAATGAGAAAATCGGCCTGACCGCCAACAGCAAAGAAATCAATCTATTGATAAGTGCTTATAACGCAATGGTTGATGAACTGGAGAAAAGTGCTATAAAACTCGCACAAAGTGAACGCGAGGAAGCATGGCGCGAAATGGCGAAACAGGTGGCACACGAAATTAAAAATCCGCTTACACCGATGCGTTTAACGGTACAGAACTTCCAGCGCAAATTTGACCCAGCCGATCCGGATCTAAAAAATAAGCTTAACGACTACTCCAAAACGCTGATTCAACAAATCGACACCATGAGTTCTGTCGCCTCGGCCTTTTCGAATTTTGCGTCGATGCCCGCTCAGCAAAACGAGACATTGAATGTGGTTCGCGTTGTCGAACTTGCATTAGACATTTTCAACGAGGAATACATCACCTTTGAAAGCCACGACGAGCATGTCGTTTCCAAAATCGACCGCACCCAACTCATTCGGATCATTACGAATTTGGTCAAAAACGCGATTCAGGCCATTCCCGACGACCAACCGCATAAAGCAGTGGTGGTGAGCGTAAAGCGTGAGGGTCAGCAGGTTTTGATTTCGGTGGCCGACAACGGAACCGGAATCGAGCATCAAAACATACCACATATATTCGAGCCGAAGTTTACGACTAAGAATAGCGGAATGGGCCTCGGACTCGGAATCATCAAAAATATCATAGAGAATTATAAAGGAACCATTACTTTTGAAACTGAATATGGAAAAGGGACCGTTTTTACGGTTTCACTTCCGATTGTAAGCTAATAAATATCAATTATGGAATATAAAAACGTAGTCATTGCTTTCGACGCACACATTGCAACGGTGACAATCAACCGACCTGAAAAATTAAACGCACTAAACAAAGAAACCATCCAGGAACTGCACGATGCTTTTAAATCATTGGATAGCAATGCCAATGTTCGCGCCATTGTAATTACCGGTTCAGGCGAAAAAGCATTTGTAGCCGGCGCCGATATTGCTGAATTCGCCCAATTCACAATCGAAGAAGGAGCTCAGCTGGCTGCTCAGGGGCAGGAAAAATTATTTGATTTCGTAGAGAATCTGAAAACTCCCGTAGTTGCCGCAATCAATGGGTTTGCACTGGGCGGCGGATTAGAACTCGCCATGAGCTGTCATTTCAGGATTGCATCAGAAAATGCCAAGATGGGACTACCGGAGGTATCGCTCGGAGTAATTCCGGGATATGGCGGTACGCAACGGCTTCCACAACTCATTGGCAAGGGAAAAGCGATGGAAATGATCATGACGGCAGCAATGATTTCAGCGGCTGAGGCCAAAGAATACAAACTCGTGAACCATGTTGTGCCGCAAGTGGAATTGATGACATATTGCTACGGCATCTGCCAAAAGATCGTAAACAATTCACCGGTTGCGATCGGAAAAGCAATTTCGGCCGTAAATGCAAATTTCGAAGATGGCGTCAACGGGTATAAAACCGAAATAAAAGCATTCGGCTATTGTTTTGGAACTGAAGACTTTAAAGAAGGCACCACCGCGTTTCTAGGAAAGCGCAAAGCGGAATTCACCGGAAGATAATTGTCATTACCGTTTTCCATTCCATTCATCATAAAATTGCCTGAGAAACGATTCCATAAAAAGATGGCGTTCGCGGGCAATTTCTTTTGCCGATTCGGTGTTCATTTTATCTGCAAGAAGCAATAATTTCTCATAAAAATGATTGATTGTCGGAGCTTTCGACGATTTATATTCTTCCTTTGACATCTTCAATTGTGGCAAAATATCCGGATTGTACAATTGCCGATTTTTAAATCCGCCGTAATTGAAAGCCCTGGCAATTCCGATGGCACCGATAGCGTCTAGCCTGTCGGCGTCCTGGACTATGTCGAGTTCGATGGACGAAAACTTTTTTTCAAAATTTCCGCCTTTAAATGAGATGTTGTCGATAATGTGGATCACATGCGAAATAACATCCGATGATACATTGTTTGATTCCAGAAATTCACGGGCGACCTTCGGCCCGACCGATTCATCTCCATCATGGAATTTACTGTCGGCGATGTCGTGTAGCAACGCACCCAACGCGACGATTTCCAGATTGCAAGTTTGCGACCCGGCGATCAACATAGCATTGTTGTAAACGCGTACTATGTGAAACCAGTCATGTCCTCCTTCAGCACCGTGTAAAGTGTGCTGTACGAATATTTTTGTCCTTTCGACGATGTCCATATAAAAGCAATTAAAAAATCCTTTCGGTGTGAAAGGATTTGAGTTTTATAATCTTGCGGGCTCGACCCATTTGAATATGTGAGATTCCTGCGGAATTACCAATCGTTCGGAAACGCGTGCCATTCGTGCCGGAAGTTTCATCAAAAAATCGCGCGCTTTCTCGGCTTCATCGGTAAGTCCGGAAATTTTATCGATCTCCCAACGCTGGATTAATTTCTGCATAATATCGACGTAGTCAGCAGCGGTATATACACCAATGCGCTGGACTGCATCTGAAAACAGCTCGAAAGCAGAACCTATTTTATCACCCGATTCCCGAAGGAACTGTGCCGGCATGATAATTTTTTGCTTCATCATATATTGGAACGCCAGCATCATTTCGCTTGGATCAACTTTGAATATTCGGTTGACAAATTCGCTGTAAGCATGGTGGTGGCGCATTTCGTCGCCTGCTATAATCTTGCAGATTTTGGAAAGTTTCTTATCGCCATAATTCTTGGCAAGCTGTGAAACCCGGTTGTGCGATATATAGGTAGCAAGTTCCTGGAAACTGGTGTAAACGAAATTTTTGTAAGGATCGCGTCCGGTACCGATATCAAAACCATCTGCAATGAGGTGCTGTGTGGTCATTTCGATTTCACGCATGTTAACGCGGCCCGACAGATAAAGGTATTTGTTTAAAAGGTCTCCATGGCGATTTTCTTCGCTCGTCCAATGCCGCACCCATTTGGACCATCCGTTATTCTCAATCTGATCGACACCTTCTACGTCCATTAGCCAAGATTCGTACGTTGGCAAGGCTTCTTCGGTAATCATGTCACCTATCAGGACCACCCAGAAATCGTACGGCATATCTTTGGCGAGTTCACGAAGTTCCTTAACCGATTCGAAAAAATCCTCATTCTCTGAATCGGGCAATAGATCCGACGGTTGCCAAATCTTCTCTACAGGAATCAGATATTCATCGACAAAACCGTCGATGCTTTTCTCCAAAAACTGCATTACTTCCAATCTCACATTCTTTATAGACATCCTCTATTAATTTATCCTGTTTATTATTTTGCTTTCTACATTCGCAGCCAACACCTCAAATTTATGCTGATTCACAGCAATCGGCTCATGAATTGTAAAGGTAAGATGATTTCCTAAACCTAATGGGAAAATCCCATATTTTACCATTTTCCACGAGTTGTTTATTGTAATTGGCACTACAAATGCCGATGGCGCGTATTTACAAAGTATTTTCAAGCCACTTTGAGCAAACGGTTTTGGGCGGCCATCTTTGCTTCGGGTTCCTTCCGGGAAAATCACGGCCGATCTGTTGTAGCGCTCGATATATTGCGAAAGACTTTGAATTTTCGGGATTGCCTGTTTCGGATCTTTGCGGTCAATCAAAATAGAGCCGCCGTGACGCAAGTTGAACGATACGCTTGGAATACCTTTGCCAAGTTCTTTTTTACTGACGAACTTTGGATGAAATCGGCGCAGGTACCAGATTATCGCAATAATATCATACATGCTTTGATGATTCGCAACAAGTATCAATGGCGCATTTTTGGGAATCAATTCTTTATTTTCGAATGAATATCGGGTTCCTAGAAGGCGTGTACAAGACACCAGGCAGAGATTTAAATAGTCGACACTTTTTTTGTGCGCCTGATATCCGAAAATTTTAAGGCAAATCCACTGCAGCGGATGAAACACTGCGAGGCAAAAGCCAAAGCATAAATAAAAGATGGCCGAAATCGGGTAAGAAAAGACCTTTTCCATACAAATAACTTACGTGCAAAAATAAGCATTAATTGGCTGTTCACAATATGTCTACTGCTTTCATTATATAAAATTCCGGAAATGCGACATCTTTTAAGTTTAACAATTAATCTAGAAAAACCCGCCGAGAGGAAATTATAATAATTTTAGTTTGGTAACGGATTTTTTAGTCGAAATCTGTTTTTAAAACAACCCTTTATAAATTCCATTCAGAATGTATAAACGCCATCCAGCAAAGGGTTGTTTTTCTTCTTAATAGTACCGAAAGGAAGCTGCGATAACTGTTTATAACCCGATAGATATGACGTTGTTTCTTCCGAAAAAAGAAGTATTTTTACGCAAATTAAGAGAGATCATTAAATGAAAGAAAAGATGAGTTCAGAGAAAGAGGCGAAGTTAAAAGCACTGCAATTAACACTTGATAAATTAGATAAAACATACGGTAAAGGGACTGTCATGAAAATGGGCGACCGCGCTATCGTTGAGGTTGAAAGCATACCCTCGGGATCTTTGGGCATCGATTTAGCTCTTGGCGTGAACGGTTATCCCCGCGGACGGGTAATAGAAATATACGGGCCGGAATCTTCAGGAAAGACCACATTGACCCTTCATGCAATAGCAGAGGCACAAAAAGCAGGCGGAATTGCTGCATTTATCGATGCTGAACACGCCTTCGACCGGTCGTATGCCGAAAAATTGAACGTGGATGTTGAAAACCTTATCATTTCGCAGCCTGACAATGGAGAGCAAGCTTTGGAAATCGCTGAGAATCTAATCCGATCCGGGGCGATAGACATCGTAGTTATCGACTCGGTTGCCGCACTGACACCAAAAAGCGAGATCGAAGGCGAAATGGGCGACTCAAAAATGGGTTTGCATGCAAGGCTGATGTCACAAGCTTTGCGAAAATTGACCGGAACGATCAGTAAAACTAATTGTACCGTGTTTTTCATCAACCAGCTTCGGGAAAAAATCGGGGTGATGTTTGGAAATCCTGAAACGACAACAGGTGGAAATGCTTTAAAATTTTATGCCTCGGTGCGAATTGACATTCGGAGATCATCACAAATTAAAGATGGTGAAAATGTAATAGGAAACCGTACCAAGGTGAAGATTGTGAAAAATAAAGTGGCGCCGCCTTTTAAAACGGCCGAATTTGATATCATGTATGGTGAAGGAGTTTCAAAAACCGGTGAAATCCTGGATTTAGCGGTTGAATTCGAAATCATCAAAAAATCGGGGTCGTGGTTCAGCTATGGTGACACCAAACTCGGACAAGGACGCGACGCTGTCAAAGTTCTGATTAAAGATAATCCTGAACTGGCAGATGAACTTGAACAAAAAATCAAAGTTCGCATCAAGGAAAACAATCAGTAAACATGAGAAGCCCGATTTAAATCGGGCTTTTTTATTTTTTGACGCAACCTTTTGCAGTAATATGTATCTTTAATCGAAGTAACCTTTAAACTTGAAATGAAAAAATTTATGTTTTTGCTTTTACTGGCTTTTGCGGTAAATGCGTGTAGTGTGGATGATGGCGTGACATCTGTGGAAGTGTTGCTACCTGTTGAAGATGTTGAAATGCCCACTCAATATACTGTCGACCATTTGTCGACTTTTATGGTTAAATACAGGAGACCCACCGATTGCCATATATTTAATGGATTTTATACTGAAACAGAAGGTAATATTTCTACTATTGGTATAAAAGCGGTAAAGTTCAATCAGGACAATTGTTTGGACGACGACGAGAGCCTTTATGAAATTCCGCTGCAGTGGACTCCGACAGAGCCGGGAGAATATATGTTTAAATTTTGGACAGGAAATACCGTGGCGGGTGAGCCTATATTTATTGAACACGAGATCGTAGTAGAATAATAATTTAATCAACCGCCAATTGAGTTTAGAACAGCTCATAAATGATTGCAAGAGAAAAGATGCTAAAGCCCAGGAACAATTATACAGATTATTTTCATCTAAGTTGTTTGCTGTTTGCTTGAAGTACTCGCGAAATTATGCAGAGGCGCAAGATAATCTTCAGGACGGTTTCCTGATAATATTCGAAAAGGTTGGTCAGTTCACCTTCAAAGGATCGTTCGAAGGGTGGATGAAAAGAATAATGGTCAACAATGTTATGCAGCAGTACAGGAATGTAAGTTTTCTGGAACTGGTAAATAATGAAGTTGCTGACGAAGTTGAAATTGACATAGATGACGATGCTATATCGCTGGAGTATTTGATGAAAATAATCCAAGATTTGCCAGATCGATACCGATTGGTATTTACACTGTATGTTATTGATGGCTATTCGCATAAAGAAATATCGGAAATGCTGAATATTGCCACCGGAACTACAAAATCGAATCTTGCCCGGGCAAGAATGATTTTAAAAGAAAAGATTGAACAGTATAACGCTTCGCAAACGTTACCATCAGCAAAATGAGCGAAAAAAAGAACATAGACCGGCTGTTTCAGGAGCGATTCAAAGATTTTGAAGTCGAACCGCCACAGGATGCCTGGGCAAATATTGAAGCACGGCTACACGAGAAAAAACGTCGAAGAATTATTCCATTCTGGTTCCAGTTATCGGGCGTCGCCGCAGCGCTGATACTTGGATGGCTGATTTATAACAGTGTTACTGAAGATAACAGCCAGGGAATAGTTAATCAAGAGGAAACTATTACACCCGATGCAGGCTTGCCAACAGTGCCAAATTCGCTTGACAAAAATGAAGCGGTTGCCGGCCAGGAGAATAGTAATGAACAGGAATCGTCGGCAACCGGCGATAGTCAGACCATTCCCATCAATTCAAACGGAACAATTAACAACCGATCCGATGGTTCTCCCCGCCAATCAGGAACTGTTCAAGAGCGAAACCGCATTGTAGAATCGGGAGACGCACATCCGCGACGCCATACCCGCACTGAAAAAGAGAACGCAATTGCAAATCGATCTGGAAACATTAAATCATCCGGAAAAACGGCAAACAGTTCTTCTGAGAGAAATGCCACGGCCAACAAATCGACCATTAATCAGAACGAATTGACCAATCCGAGCGGGACGTCCGAGCTGATTTTAGGCAAGGGTCAACAAGTAGCCGGCAGCGACAATAAAACGCAAACAATGCCGCAACACGAAGGAAATAATAAAGCCGATACCAATCGGGCGACAGATATAAAAGACAGGGAGCTAACTCCTGAAAATGAAATTATTGTAGCAGAAAATGAAACTGCTATTGAAAATTTAGACACGACCGCTATTGCTACGGTAGTGCCTAACACGCTGGAAGAATTGTTAAATGAAAAAGAAAACAATGTTACCACAGAAGAACAAAAAGTAAATAGGTGGCAACTTAGCTCAAACGTTGCCCCTATTTATTTTAGTTCCACTTCCAATGGTTCTCCCATCGACCCGGAATTTTCCGAAAACAATAAAGAGTTTAAACAGAATATGACATACGGACTCGGCGTTCGGTATGCGATCAATAAAAAATTATCGGTCAGGACCGGTGTTAATTCTATCGCGATGGAGTACAATACCAATGATGTGGTAATCTATCAGAATTCAAATGCGCGTCCATTAAAAAATGTCGAAAGTAATTTACAGGGATCGGTACTGCAGGTGGAAAATAAGCGTCCGAGCGGCAGTCCAATCGAACTTACTCCTAATAGTAATCCGTTGCAGAAATTTGATGCGACCATTAATCAGCGTACAGGCTACATCGAAATTCCGGTCGAACTTTCCTATAAGTTATTGGATAAAAAACTGGGAATCGATTTGATTGGAGGCGTGAGCACATTGCTTCTCAGTGAAAATGAAATTTCAGTAATGTCATCAGGAACTGAGATGGAAATTGGTAAAGCGACAAACCTCAACAGCACTCATTTCAGTACCAATCTTGGTATTGGTGTGCGGTATAATATTTATAAATCCTTCCAGTTGAATTTTGAACCGATGTTCAAATACCAAATTAACACATTCTCCGATTCAGGCAACTTTAAACCTTATTTCTTTGGTCTCTATACAGGAATAAATTACCGGTTTTAAGGTGACAACGATAGTTTAGTTAGGTTATTGATTTGCGGAAACGCAAGATAAAAGAGCACTCTGGTTAGGTGCTCTTTTTTTCGTTTGACAATACAAGTTGGTTCAGAATCGTCTGCCTGGTCAGTTGCCGGAGTTCCTGAATGTCCTTTTTAACTTCGGCCGATTTCCCCGTTGTATTTAAAAAAGAATGAACGTGTACCCGCATAATGCCCGGGCTACCACTGAAAAACCGATACGAAAACCGCTTTTTATTATCCGCGAAAGTTATGGGGACAATCGGTATCTGATGTTCGATGGCCAGCCGAAACGCACCGTCCTTAAAAGTATCCAATACAATCGACTGATCATCCGGAACGCCCCCTTCCGGGAAAATGCAAATACTCAAACCCTGATTTAACCTTTTTTGAGCGCGATCAAAAACTAATTTTCTGCTTCTGGAACTTTTCCGATCCACCAAAATACAAGTCCGCTTATAGAAAAAGCCAAAAAGCGGAATTTTAACCAACTCCACTTTTCCCACAAAAACAAACGGATTTTTGGTGATGGCAAGCATCAGCATTATATCGGCCATGGATGTATGATTGGAAACCAACATGTAGCTGCGTCCTTTTTCAAGTCTTTGCTCGCGCTTAACGACAAAGTAAAAGCCCATACCAAAAAGGATAACCCGAGCCCATAGCCGCGCCATAAAAAAGAAGTGTGGATACCATTTCTCTTTTAATATTGAAACCAGCAAAAACGGAAACATAATTAAAATGGGTACCCCCAACAGTATATAAAACCAAATCCGCCAAAGCACCCAAAAACAAATTTTCAACAGTTTCATAGCGCCAAAAGTAGCGAATCGTATGTAATCTTTATCAAAAGAATTAACTTTGCTGAAAACGATTCAATCCATGTCCAAAATACTTACAGGCATTCAAAGTACCGGAACTCCGCATCTTGGAAATATTCTCGGCGCAATCATTCCGGCCGTTGAACTTTCCCGTCAGCAAGGCAACGAATCTTTCCTGTTCATTGCCGACCTGCATTCCATAACTCAGATAAAAAATGGCGACACGCTTCGTCAAAACACCTATAGCACCGCCGCAGCATGGCTTGCATTTGGTTTGGATATTGACCGTGTCACATTTTACCGACAGTCGGATGTGCCGCAAACTGCCGAACTTTCATGGTATTTAAGCTGTTTTTTTCCATTTCAGCGACTTACTTTGGCTCACTCATTTAAGGACAAAGCAGACCGGCTTAGTGATGTAAATGCCGGACTCTTCACCTACCCAATGCTGATGGCAGCCGATATTCTTCTTTATGATGCCGAATATGTTCCCGTAGGAAAAGACCAATTGCAGCATATCGAAATAACACGCGATGTGGCGGCCAGGTTCAACAATCAAATGGGGGAAACTTTTGTATTGCCGCAGCCTTCTATTCAGGAAAACACAAAGTACATCCCGGGAACCGACGGCGGAAAAATGAGCAAGTCGGCAAACAATATCATAAATATTTTCCTTGATGATAAACAGCTGCGCAAGCAGGTAATGTCGATCGAAACCGATAGCACTCCGCTTGAAGACCCTAAAGATCCGGAGACTTGCAAAATATTCGGGATTTATAAAACGATAGCAACCGAATCGGAAATCGAGGCAATGAAACTAAAATACCGCAACGCCAACCAAGATTTCGGATATGGTCATGCCAAACAAGAACTGTTTGAATTGCTGACCACCAAATACAAGAATGAGCGTGATTTGTATCGGTATTACATTGACAATCCGTCGGAAATTGACGCCAGGCTAATGGCTGGGGCCAAGAAAGCGCACATAATCGCCGATCAGGTACTCGCGCGTGTTCGAACAAAACTGGGTTATTAAAGGGATTCGAATAATTTTCCCGGTAATGGCCTGATCATACCTTTCAGTTCGAGATTTATTAAAAGTGATGAAATTTTATGAATCGGGAATTGGCAGTCCAAGGCAATGGAATCGAGTAATTGTTTTCCGGTTCGCTCCAGGTAATCATAGATTTTTTGCTCATCAGGGTCAAGCGATACAAATAACTTTTTCTGAACAGGTTGCGCTTTCGACTCTAATTCCCAGTTCAGCAAGTACACTAAATCGGCTGCTTGGGTTAGCACATGTGCTTTCTGTGCTTTGATCAGATTGTTGCATCCTATACTAAATTTATCGGTTGGCCGCCCCGGGACTGCAAAAACATCACGGTTGTAATCACATGCAATATTGGCCGTTATTAAGGAACCACCTTTTTCGGCCGATTCGATTACGATCGTAGCTTCCGATAACCCTGCGACAATCCGGTTCCGTTTCACGAAATTTTCGCGCTCGGGATTGGAACTGCTCCAAAACTCGGTCATAAAACCGCCGTTGGCTTCCACAGCCGGAACATATTTCCTGTGTGACTTTGGATAAATCTGATTGAGTCCGTGTGCAAGCACTGCTATTGTTTGCAGATTATTTTCAATAGCCGACTGATGCGCGATGATGTCGACGCCATATG
>JADMKR010000094.1 GCA_015478765.1 Flavobacterium sp. | reverse complement strand
CTGAATCAATTTTTCATCCCATTCCGATAGTTCTTTGTCGGATGAAATTTCCAGCCGGTTTCCGTGCCGATTTACTATGGCAGTTTTTTTTGATAAATGGAATGTCATCCAGTGTTTTACATCGTGATTGTGCCACGATATGACAAGCTGGCCCGCAGTAAACAGTATTGCAGAAATCAACATTAGGACGGCCCGGATATATTTTGGCTTTTGCAGGTAACCGATACCGGTAATGATGCACAGATAGAGAATACACAGCATCCAGATATTCATGGGGATATCATTGATTATAAACTGTTCAGCAGATGCGATGTGTTTGATTGCGCGATTCATTAAAGAGATGCACGTTTCCAGTCCGATCACCAAATGATCGGGAACTGTGGTGAATATCGCCCAACACATAATTGCGATGCCATATGCCATGATAACGCCTAAAAACGGAATTATGATCAGATTGGTAACGAAAAACAATCCGGGAAACTGGTGGAAATAGTATATGCTTATTGGAAACGCAGCTGTTTGTGCTGCAACAGAAACGGTAAAAATATCCCAGAAGTATCGAACGATCTTAGATTTAGGGTCCCACAGATTTCTCAGTAGAGGCTGGAGCCACAAAATGCCAAACAGTGCAATGTAACTCAACTGAAATCCCACATCATAGATAAAAGAAGGCTGATACATTAAAATAATAAGCATCGATACAATCAGTGTGTGAAAAATATTGGTGCTTCGGTTTATATGCATCCCGATTGCCACAATCGAAAACATGGTGACTGCCCGCACGACAGATGGTGACAGGGAAGCCAGTATCGCAAATGTCCACAGACTTCCAATGATTATCATCAGTTTTATAAGCGATGCGGCAGGTGAAGCCGGAAGTGGTTTCAGTAGAAAATTCATAATTAATAGTACGATGCCCACATGGAGTCCGGATACGGAAAGTATATGGATCGCACCCGCCAATCGGTAATCCCGGTTAATTTCCGGTGAAATCTCCTGCCTTTGGCCTAGAATCAATGCGCCAAGCACCGAAAGTTCGTCGGTTCCAAAACCACTCCGATTTAAGTTCGCCAGTATTCTGGTTCGCAGTCTGTCGGCGTAATGCCGGATGTCTTTTTGCGTTCTTGGCCATTTTGAAATAGCATTTGGATCGGTAAAAACCTGGGCATGGATGTCTTTCCGTTGCAGATATTTCCCGTAGTCAAATTGATGCGGATTTAACGGCGGCCGATGTTTGGAAATCGTCGACCAGAGATGTACGACGCTACCCGATACATAATTTGCTGTCAAACTGTCGCGGCGAATATTTAGCAAGATTAATCCGGAACTTTCTTTATCGGCGACCCTCTTGACCTCGGCAATGTAGCGGGAGTTTGATTTTGTGTTGTTTAATCGGTCGCGGATGACCAACACAAGGTCAACCGAGTTTTCGTCATGTACATAATTCAGGTAATGATCAAATCTTTGTCGGTCATCGTTTAATGTAACGGTAAGGATGCCTAAAATAGCCGACACCAAAGAAATGGCTAATCCAAAGTAAATTTTTTGCATCAGATGACGACGCGCATATGAAAACAAGATTACCGAAAGAAACAGTGCTGTACCCGCAGCTATTAGAAGTTGCTCAACAGATGCCAATATGAAATCTGCTATTAGGATTCCGCCAATAAAAGCAGCTGTAAATTTAGCCAGGGGAAATTGTAAAAGAGACATCAGATAGGAATTTAGAAATAAAACTATCTAAATTGGCGATGTTCCTTTTACAGGATTAATGTAAAAAAAGTCAAAAAAAAACGGATACCTGAGTATCCGTGCGTATGATCACTTTGTAACTATAATACGCGGTTAATTTGGGCAAATGCACGGTTGTAATACGGTTCTTTCGTTGAAGAAACTATAACACCACGTGAAGTTGAAGAATGTACGAATTTAATTTCATCTTCGGTAACATCGACAACCATTCCAACGTGATTGATGCTACTTCGACCATTGGTTTTAAAAAAGACCAAATCGCCTTTTTGAGCCTGCTCACGTGAAACTTTTTGACCAACCTTAGCCATTTCGTGAGAACTGCGAGGAAGCTGCTTGTCAAACAGGTTGAATACGGCAGTTACCATCCCTGAACAGTCCATCCCGGCCATTGAGGTGCCGCCGCCGCGATATTTCACACCTATGAAGGTCATTGCGTTATTTATCATCTGAACGGCAACGTAATTTTCGGATGCTGAAAATTCAAGATCGCCGGGTTCCCTATCATTAAGCAATGCCTTGATATTGGCCATTGCCGAACTCGCTTTTTTATTTTGAGCCGATGTGTTTTTTGTGTTCTTGGCAGGTTTCTGGTAAGTAGATCTCTTGGAAGTTTCTTTGGAAGCTGTCTGGGCAGATACCGAAAAAGACAGACTTAGAAAGATAATCAGTATGAAAGATGAAATTTTATTCAACATTTTATTTTTTATTTTTCAGGTCAAGCCGAGTTGCCTTTAGATTTATAAATAAAATTCGTGTTACAGAATTTATAGGTTAATTAGTAACGACAGCTGGGGCTTATTATTACATAATTATACGTAAAATTAATATAATTTCTATAACAACCTAATTTTCAGAAAAGAAATTTACTAAGCCGTTTTTGAGATAAGGTCCGATATGATAAATGTTGCCACGGTTTCACTGGCGCCGATTCCGCCCAGCTTAGTTTCCAATTGTTGATAATCACTAAGCATAGCATCCCTTAGAGAAACGTCAAACAGCTTGATCAGTTCCTTTTTGATTCGACTGGGGTTGCATTCTTGCTGTATGAGTTCGGTAACGATGGGCCGATCCATTATTAAGTTTACCAGGGAAATGTATTTCAGAGTAACCACGCGCTTCGCAATTTGATAGGATGCCCATGATCCTTTATAACAAACCACTTGCGGAACTTTGTACAGCGCGGTTTCAAGAGTGGCCGTGCCCGATGTTACCAACGCTGCATCGGCAATATCCAGTAACTCATAAGTTCTGTTTTCTACAAATGCCACGTGGTCGCTTCTCAGAAATGTTTCGTAAAAGGAGCGGTCCTGGCCCGGTGCACCGGCTATTACAAATTGGTATTTGTCAAGATCGGCCACCGCCTCCAGCATTGTGGATAACATTTTGGTTATTTCCTGTTTGCGGCTTCCGGGTAGCAATGCGACAATGGGAAGTTGGCTTAAATTATGATCCTGTCGAAACTTTGCCACATCGGTTTTGGGTCGCCCGTGAATAGCATCGATTAGTGGGTGACCTACAAATTCCACCGGAAAATCATGTTTGTTTTCGTAAAAATCTTTTTCGAATGGCAAAATCACATACATTTTGTCGACATCGCGTTTGATTGCCGAAATGCGATTTTCCTTCCATGCCCAAATTTGGGGCGAAATATAGTAGTGAGTGCGCCATTTTCGCTGCTTTGCCCATTTGGCAATACGCATATTAAAACCGGGATAGTCGATAAAGACAATTGCATCGGGATTGAAATTTTCGATATCCGCTTTGCAATACTTGATGTTTTTCAAAATCGTACGCAGATTTACCAGTACTTCCAGAAAGCCCATAAATGCAAGTTCGCGGTAGTGCTTCACAAGTGTTCCGCCAACCCGTTGCATTAGGTCTCCCCCCCAAAAGCGGATTTCAGCATCGGGACTCTTGCGATAAATTTCCTTCATCAGGTTAGAACCGTGCAAATCACCGGAAGCCTCGCCTGCTATAATGTAGATTTTCATGGGCGCCATTAAACAAATAAAGTAACGATCGTTAAAAGAATAGTGGCCAAAACGACTCCTTTAGCCATCAATTCCTTCTTGAAATGAAGCAAGCCGAAAAACAGAATCAAGTTCAGTATGGCTCCCAATGTAATAACTTTGCCGAGGTTACCAGCAAATTTTACCAAACGGATTCCCTCCACGAACGCATACTCTGTAAAAATGACGATAAATAAATAGGATCCCAGTAGTGCGCCCGCGATTCCGATCAACATTCCAATAACCAGATCAGTTTTTCTCATTTAGTTTCCAAGTGTTTAGTTGCTGAATAGCGTGGTGTGCCGTCAGGTCGTATTGAACCGGAACTACCGACACATATCCGTTGGCAAGGGCCCATTCATCGGTATCCTCGCCGGCGTCCTGATTTACGAATTCGCCAGTAAGCCAATAATAATCTTTGCCTTGCGGAGTTTTTCGTTTGTCGAATTTTTCGATCCACCGCGCCTTCGCCTGTCGGCAAATTTTAATGCCCTTGATGTTTCGCTCCGGTAATTTAGGAAAATTGACGTTCAGCACCACCCCATCGGGCAACCCGCTTTCCAAAACTTGTGATGTGATCTTGAGCACGAAATTTCGGACAGCGTCAAAATTGGCATCCCAATCCAAATCCATCAGCGAGAATCCAATCGCAGGAATACCTTCGATTCCGGCTTCGACCGCGGCACTCATCGTACCTGAATAAATTACGTTAATGGATGAATTGGAACCATGGTTGATTCCCGATACACATAGGTCTGGTTTCTTTTTGATGATTTCCTTGACCGCTAATTTTACGCAGTCGACTGGTGTGCCCGAACAGCTATACTCGTCAATTGCGGCATCCTCGGAAGAAATCTTATTGATATACAGCGTGTTATTTATGGTGATCGCGTGTCCGGTTCCCGATTGCGGGCTGTCGGGAGCCACCACAACCACAGTTCCCAGATCTTTTACGACATCGATTAGCGTCCGCAGTCCCGGCGCCGTAATGCCATCGTCATTGGTAACTAATATCAAAGGCTTTTTTTTCATGTTCGGGGTATAATTTCTGACCAGTTTCTGGGTTAAGCGGCGCATAATGAGTTCACTGAATGACTCGTGTTTGAAATACTAAATAAAAGACAAAAATAATCAATTTAAGGCGGAAGTTAGTACTTTAGCTCCGTTAAGGAAAATTTACCGCGAACAAATACTGGCATAATTTTTCGTAAATTAGAATCCTTCCCTTTGATGAATAAGATATTGAATTTTATGAAAAGAAATTTTAAATTAATACTGGTAATTGTTGCCATATCGGCAGCATTATGGAGTTTTATACCTCGCGAAAAAAACGATCCTGAAAAGGATAAACTTCTGATAGAATTGCTGACATTCGTTATCGAGCGAGGACATTACGACCCCGCTGCGATCGATGACAGTTTTTCAAAAGGTGTTTATAAAGACTATATCACCGCATTGGATCCGTCGAAGCGGTTCTTTCTTCAGTCGGATATAGATGAGTTTGCGAAATACGAAAATCTGTTGGATGATCAAATACGGAATAAAGATCTGACATTTTTCGATCTCACCTATAGCAGATTGATGACACGTCTTGACGAAAGCAAATCGTACTACAAAAAGATTTTAAAATCTCCGTTCGATTACGCTAAAGACGAAGATTTCAATACAGACTACGAAACATTGCCTTATGCTGCCAATACCGATGAGCTCAAGGAGCGTTGGAGGAAGCAAATTAAGCTGACGACACTTTCATCGCTAACCGATAAACTCGATTTGCAAAAAGGAAAAATCGACAGTCCCGATACGGATAATCTCACAGAAAGTGAGGAGGAAGCTGTCGAAAAACTTCAAAAGGAACGAAAAAAAGACGCGGTTGAAATCAAAAATAAGACCTTCGAAGAGCTAGAGAAGGAAACCCGCGAGAGTTCATTAAAATCGTTAAATGAGTACTTCGGTTTTATCGACGACCTTGAAAGGAAGGATTGGTTCTCGGTATATATAAACGCAATAGCTTCACGGTTCGATCCGCATACTTCCTATTTCGCTCCGGAGGAAAAAGAGCGTTTCGATGTGAGTATGAGTGGGAAACTGGAAGGTATTGGCGCTCGGCTTCAGAAAAAAAATGATTTTACCGAAATTACAGAATTAATTTCAGGCGGCCCGGCATGGAGAGGCAAGGAGCTTGAACCGGGCGACGTAGTTTTAAAAGTTGGACAGGGTAATGGTGAACCTGTCGATGTGGTAGGCATGCGTCTTGATGACGTTGTTAAAAAAATTAAAGGTCCGAAAGGAACTGAAGTGCGCCTCTCGGTGAAAAAGACCGACGGCACATTAAAGGTGATTCGTATCATCCGCGATGAAGTGGAAATTGAAGAAACCTATGCCCGATCAAGTATAGTTGAAAAAAACGGAGTGAAATATGGCATTATTTATCTGCCGAAGTTCTACATCGACTTCGAAGATTCAAACAGCCGCGATGCCGGAAAAGACATCGCACTTGAAGTAAACCGACTTAAAGAGGCAGGGGTTGAAGGCATTGTATTGGACGTGCGCGATAATGGTGGCGGATCATTGAAAACAGTGGTCGACATTGCCGGGTTGTTTATTAACGAAGGTCCGATTGTTCAAATAAAGTCGTCAGGAAAACGTAAGGAAGTACTTTACGACCGCGACAAAAAGATTGAATGGGCAGGACCGTTGGTTATCATGGTGAATAATTTTTCTGCATCGGCATCGGAGATTCTTGCCGCCGCGATCCAGGATTATAAACGCGGTATCGTTATTGGCAGTAAGCAAACCTATGGCAAGGGTACCGTTCAGAATGTAATTGACTTAAACCAATTTCTTCGCAACAGTGATTTGGGTGATCTTGGAGCTTTAAAGACAACCACTCAAAAGTTCTACCGCATCAATGGAGGTTCAACTCAACTCGAAGGTGTGCGTAGTGATGTGGCAATGCCAGACCGGTATTCCTATGTCAAGATGGGCGAACGGGATATTGAGAATGCTATGCCTTGGGATAAAATTGACGCGGCAGATTATAAGTCGTGGAATCAGCAGGGTAATTTCGATTTCGCAATATCAAACAGCCGAAAAAGAATTTCGGCGAATCCACAATTTCAATTAGTCGAACAAAATGCCAAATGGATCAACGATCGAAGCAATGAAAATGTGTACAGCCTGAATTTGGAAAAATTCAAAGCCGAGCAGGAAATGGTGGAAGAAACCGCCAAACAGTTCAAAGCAATTCGGGATTATCAAAACAATCTGGTTTTCAAATCGTTGCCTTACGAAGAAAAAGCTTTTGAAAACGACGAGATGCTTAAGGAAAAACGCGACCGTTGGCACCAAAACCTTTCGAAGGATATCTATGTTGAAGAAGCCATCAATGTTTTGGACGACCTACATTCGACTTCCGAAAATGGCACAGCAAATCTAAAGAAGAAAGAAAAACTCGTTAAGTTTTAATGGATAAAAGTTCGAGCTCATTAACAGCAATAGCGCTCCGCAGATTCAAAAAGAATTTGTGGGGCGTTTTTAGCTTTGCCTTCATAATACTACTAACAGTATTAGCTGCACTGGCCTATGTGATCGCACCCGATAATTCGGAGAATGCAAATCAAATGCATCTATCCATTCACTCCAAACCACCGGGGTTTGAAATTGCTATGTTGCGCATCCCGGGCACTCAATCTGAGAGCAGATTTAAGCATTATATATTCGGATTCCCAAATACGGCAACAGAAATTCCGCTATTAAACTATAAAGTTACAGACGACAAGATAATTTACAAGGAATACACCGATGAGCCCGCGCTGGCTTTACCAAAAGAAATAACGCTCGACCGGTTTTCGGGTTTTGAAACGATGCAGCAGGTAGAAGAGGAGCTGATCGGAAAAAAACGTTTTATTTTGGGCACCGATAAATACGGTCGGGACCTTTTAAGCCGAATGCTGGTGGGTTCAAGGGTCTCCATCTCGATTGGAATCGTCGCTGTCATTATTTCGCTGGTAGTGGGCATTTTTTTCGGTGCACTCGGCGGCTATTACGGCGGAAAAACCGACGCATTCGTCATGTGGTTGGTCAATATCATCTGGTCGATTCCAACCTTACTATTAGTCATCGCCATTACCCTGGCTTTAGGCAAAGGATTTTGGCAGGTTTTCGTCGCCGTCGGTTTAACCATGTGGGTTGAGGTGGCGCGGGTCGTACGCGGACAAATAATAGGCATGAAGCAGATGCAGTTCGTAACGGCGGCGCGAGCCCTCGGCTATGGAAATTTTCGTATAATATTGCATCATATCCTGCCAAATATAATGGCGCCCGTGATTGTAATTTCGGCTGCCAATTTCGCTTCGGCAATATTGGTTGAAAGCGGTTTGAGTTTTCTCGGACTTGGCGCACAGCCACCCATTCCCAGTTGGGGCAGTATTATTAAAGATCACTATAGTTACATAATTTTGGGTAAGCCCTACTTGGCGATGGTACCCGGGATAGCCATTATGTTGCTGACCCTCGCGTTCATGATGACCGGAAATGCATTGAGGGATGCGCTGGACGTGCGTGCGAATTAACTACCATTCATTTACTTTGTTGGCGTCCATTTTAAGGAAGATGAAAAGTAAAATGGTGAAACCCCATAATCCCGAGCCACCATATGAAAAGAACGGCAACGGTACACCAATCGTTGGAAAAATTCCCAGGACCATTGCGATATTGACAAAGAAATGTATAAATAGAATTCCGGCTACACAATAACCATAAACCCGACTGAATTTTGTTTTTTGCCTTTCTGATAGATAGATTACCCGTAGAATCAAGCACGCGAAGAGAACAATGACTACTGTTGACCCAACAAAACCCCACTCTTCGCCTACTGTCGTGAAAATATAATCGGTATGTTGTTCGGGAACAAAACCTCCTTTGGTCTGAGTTCCTTCCAAAAATCCTTTGCCGAACCAACCGCCCGAACCGATAGCAATCTCCGACTGGTTGGTGTTATAACCAATACCACGCAAATCGACTTCTTTTCCCAATAAAATATTGAATCTGTCCCGGTGGTGCTGCTTGAATACATTTTCGAATACATAGTCGACCGAAAATACAAATCCCGATATGACTGCCAGTATGACACCGCTTAAGATCAGGCTTCGGTCAATAATGCGACTTCTGAAATAGACGATGGCGATGATCAGTGCGGCGATACCGATAACAATAACAGGTTCCAATATCAGCGTAAGCATGAATGCCGCGATACCGATAAATGCTGTCCAAAGATAGGCGCCGGGGAGGCCTTCCCGATACAGGACAATTATAAAAATGGTGAATATGAGCGCGCTGCCGGGATCGGGTTGCGGCAAAATAAGTAAAATTGGCAGGCTTATTATCAGCAATGCAATCGCCTGACGATGAACATCCTTTAAGTTGACCTGAACATCACTCAAATATTTCGCAAGGGCGAGGGCAGTAGCCGCTTTTGCAAACTCTGATGGCTGAATCGTAAAGGATCCGATAGCGTACCAGCATCGTTGGCCGGCAATGGTCTTTCCGAAAAAAAACAGACCTACCAATAATATCAGAGCGACTGCGAAAATTATACTGGCGTATTTCTCATAAAATTTTCCGTCAACCGCCAATATGATGAAAATCAACGGAATCGTAAACAGTATGAACAACATCTGCTTGCCGTAAATTTGGCCGAAATCAAAAATGCTGGTTTCGCCGATGGGAAGTGACGACGAATAAATATTCAGCCAGCCCATAATCATCAGGGTGAAAAAAATAAAGACGCTGGTCCAGTCCAAATGACTTCTGATACTTTGGTTTTTCATGGCTAGTTTTCGGCTTCTTCTGAATTCGCAATAGGCGTCGGCACCGCTGTGATCAAGCTGTCAGCCGACTTCCTGCCGATCTGCAGGTATTTTGCATATTCACCTTGCAGGCTTCCTTCAAGCATGCGTTTTTCAAGGTCGGTGCGGGTTATGGTTCCGCGAAGATATTTTTCGACCATGAGACTCGCCATCGGTCCGGCCCATCGCGCACCCCAATAGCCGTTTTCAACAAAAACCGCTATGGCAATCTTTGGATTTTCGCGCGGTGCAAATGCGACAAAAATCGAGTGATCTTGCAGTTTCACCCGCTCTCCGTTGATTTTCGCATAATTTTCGGCGGTCCCGGTCTTACCGCAAATTTCGATTCCTTCAACTTGCAGACTTCGCGCGGTGCCGAGATTATAAACATCAAATAAACCGTTGATTACCGGTTCAAAATGCTTTTTGTTAATCGTCGTCACGTGCTTTGTCGTAAATTTTTTATCGATGGGTTGACCTTCGATTTTTTTAATGATATGTGGTGTATAGTAGTGACCTCGATTAGCAACCGTAGCCATCATATTGGCAAGCTGGATGGGTGTCATCAGCACTTCGCCCTGTCCGATTGCATTTGACACGATCGCCGTGCTGCGCCAACCGCCATTCGGATAGATTCGTTTGTATAATTTCGACGTCGGCCGAAGACCTTTTCGCCCTGTCGGCAAGTCATAACCCATAAATTGTCCGAGTCCGAAACTTTCCAAATGCTTGCTCCAAACATCTACTCCGGTCGCAGGCTGCGCGTATTTATTAATGGTTTTCATGTAAATACTCGCAAAGTACGTATTACAGGAATTGTAGATGCCGTTGTGTAACTTTGAGATTCCAGAGTCATGACACTTCATGAATCGGCCACGCGCGTAGCTGAAGCCATGATGGCAAACAAATGAAGTTTCTTCGTTGATCACACCTTCCTCCAATGCGATTAGTCCGGTTAAGATCTTAAACGGTGATCCAGGCGGGTATTCTGCCAATAAACCGCGGTCATATAAAGGTTTTGCGATCGAATCGTTGTATAATTTGGTGTAATTGCGCGAGCGTTCCCGGCCTACCAGTATTGCCGGATCGTATGACGGTGCCGTGACCAAAGCCAGTATTTCGCCAGTCGCAGGTTCGATTGCCACAATTCCACCGCGTTTATTGATCATCAGTTCTTCGCCGTATTGCTGCAAAACGATATCGATGCTAAGGTGAATATCTTCTCCCTGAACGGCAATAGTGTCAAACTTCCCATCTTTATACGAACCGATTTCGCGATTGAATTTATCGCGCTGAATATATTTCACGCCCTTTACCCCGCGAAGCACATTTTCGTAGCTTTCTTCAACACCTTGCTTGCCGATCAAATCGCCACTTTTATAATATGGTATCTTATTGATGATAGCTTCGTTTACCTGAGTGATAAAGCCGAAAATATTGGCGCCAACGCTAACCTGATAGTCGCGCAAGGATCGCTTCTGAATATAGAAACCTTCGAATTTCCTGATTTTCTCTTGAAAAGCCGCAAATTCTTTTTTATTTAATTGTGGAAGGAACACACTTGGCAACCGCGGACTGTAAACCCGGGCTTTCTCGATTTTCTGGATAAACTCCTCTTTCTGAATGTTCAACAACTGACAAAATTCAGTCGTGTCAATATCCTTCAATTCGCGCGGAATCACCATGATATCGTATGATGGCTGATTGGCTACGAGCAATTTTCCGTTTCGGTCGTAAATATAACCGCGTTCGGGATAATCGTATTTTATCTTAATAGCGTTGTTATCTGACTTTAATTTCAGAGAATCGTCTATCACCTGCAAATAAAACAGCCTCAGCAGCAATATCACCGCAGTCGCTATGATCATTATTGGCAACAAAACTTTTCTCATCGGCGCGAAGGCTTAAATAAATAGATTAAAATTATGCACAGAACTATTGAAAAAATGGTGCTGAACAACGTTCGTACGATAATATCCCAGATAAAATTCAGCTTAAATACTTCCAGGAGGAATAGAGTCAGGTGGTGGATTGCAACCGCTATCAGTATGAACGAAAAGCGCTCAGTAGTTAACACATCGTTGAGTCGAACGGTTTGATATTCATAACTCAATCCGAACGAAAACTTAAAAATATAAGGCCGAACATAAGCCAAAACAAGGCATGCAGCAGCGTGTACGCCACCCGAATTACTGAACATATCCATTACGATACCCAGGAAAAAGCTCGCGATCAGCAGCCCATATTTATTGCCGTTTACCGGAAAAAGAATGATAAACAGAATATATGGGAACGGGTTGATGTAGCCCAGGAAATTAATATTATTGAATATGATGACCTGTGCCGCAAGCAGCAAAATGAAACGCAGTATATTTACGATTAAAGTACTACTCACCTGTGGTCGTTTTTTCTAGTTCCTGCACTTCCTTCCGATCAGCGCTTTTCAAAATATAAACATGTCCTAAACTCGTCATGTCGTTAAACAATTTAATATCGAGTGTGTAATAATTGGTCTGATTATCAGTATAGATTTTGTGGATTGTACCGATGTTTATATTTTCTGGAAATATAACCGACTGTCCGCCGGTTACAACAGTGTCGCCTTTGCGAACCGCTGCCAGGCGGGGCACATCGATCAATTGTACAAAACCGGTACTCTTGCCATTCCAAACCAACGATCCGAAATGATTTGATTTCTTGATTTTCGCGTTGATCCGGGATTTGATATTTAATACACTTAGAACAGTGGCGTACTTTTTTGACGTCTTATCTACAATTCCCACGATTCCCGAACTGTTGATCACACCCATGTCGGTTTCAAGTCCGTCAGCCTGGCCCTTGTTCAACGTCAGGTAATTCTCGTGCACATTATATGAATTATGGATGACTTTGGCTACCATAATATCTGTTCGTGGAACTCCCTTTATACTGTCAATTTCAAAAGTGGCTGTCGAATCAGCCGAATTGAAAAGCAGCTTCTTGAGCCGTGCGTTTTCCTTTGCCAACTCTTCATTCTGCACCTTCAGGTGAAAATATTCGTTGACGCGATTCAATTGTGCGTAGACGCCGCCTGTAAGGAAGTTTGCCGAACTGATCACTTTGCTGCGATGAAATGAATGCGACTGGATTGTTAAAAATAATGAGATACCTAAAAGCAGCAAAAACAGCAACTTATGGCTGTTTTTAAAGATATAATTAAATATTTGCTGCATCTTTTATGGGGTAAATTCCAAAATTTCAAATTCAAATTCCAAAGCGGAATACTGGGATTTGGAATTTGATTTTTTGTTACTTTATAAGTATGCTCCTGAACTTGGGAATGTTTTTCAATGCCATTCCGGTTCCTCTTACGACTGCCCGCAGGGGATCTTCTGCAATATAAACAGGTAAGTCGGTTTTCTGTGAAATTCGTTTGTCCAGTCCGCGTAGCATTGATCCGCCTCCGGCAAGGTAGATACCTGTATTGTAAATATCAGCGGCAAGTTCCGGCGGAGTTTGCGACAGCGTTTCCATTACCGCATCTTCGATTCTTTGTATTGATTTGTCAAGTGCTTTCGCTATTTCACGATAGGATACATCCACCTGTTTTGGTTTTCCGGTAAGCAAATCACGTCCCTGAACTGACATGTCCTCTGGTGGAGTTTCAAGTTCTTCCAAAGCTGCTCCTATGGTAATCTTTATTTTTTCGGCCGTGCTCTCACCAACAAATAGGTTGTGCTGAGTTCGCATATAATAAACAATGTCGTTTGTGAAAACATCGCCCGCAATCTTTACCGATTTGTCGCAAACAATTCCGCCTAGCGCAATAACCGCAATTTCAGTAGTACCACCACCAATATCAACGATCATATTTCCCTTGGGCTGCATAATATCGATTCCGATACCAATAGCCGCTGCCATTGGTTCGTGTATAAGATAAACTTCTTTACCGTTGACCCGCTCACATGATTCTTTAACCGCGCGCATTTCAACTTCGGTGATTCCCGATGGAATGCAAACAACCATCCGAAGGGCTGGCGTGAACATTCGTTTTTTTAGTGCGGGGATACTTTTGATAAAAAGACTTATCATTTTCTCCGATGCGTCAAAATCGGCAATAACCCCGTCTTTCAAAGGTCGGATTGTCTTGATATTTTCATGCGTTTTTCCCTGCATCATATTCGCCTCTTTTCCAACGGCAATGATTTTTCCCGAAACCCTGTCGCGTGCAACAATGGATGGGCTGTCGATCACGACCTTGTCGTTATGGATAATCAGCGTGTTAGCGGTACCAAGGTCTATTGCTATATCCTCGGTCATGAAATCAAAAAATCCCATAAAATAGTAGGGGTTTAAATAGTTAAATCTTTTAAGCCGACAAAGTTAAACAAATTAATGTTTAAAATGACGTGTTCCGGTAAATACCATGGCAACATTATTCTCGTTGCAATAGTCGATACTCAACTGGTCTTTGATTGAGCCGCCGGGCTGAATTACCGCGGTAATACCCGCTTCGCTGGCAATTTGAACACAGTCCGGGAATGGAAAAAATGCATCACTTGCCATTACAGTTCCGCGTAAATCAAAACCGAAATTGTTCGCCTTTTCAATTGCTTGTCTGAGCGCATCGACCCGCGAAGTTTGACCTGTTCCCGAAGCAATCAACTGCCGGTTTTTGGCGAGTACAATCGTATTCGATTTGGTGTTTTTGCAAATCTTCGACGCAAACAACAAATCTTCCAATTCAGCATCGGAGGGTGTGCTTATTGTAACGGTCTTCAGTTGGGTTTTAGTATCTGTTGCATCGTTGCGATCCTGAACTAATAAACCGTTGAGGCATGATCGCACCTGAGTAGCAGGGAGATCGGTGCTTTTCTGGCGCAAAATAATTCTGTTTTTCTTTTCACAAAGGATCTCGATAGCCTCTGCATCATATTGCGGCGCAATCACGACCTCGCAAAAAAGCTTGTTTATTTCATGGGCCGTAGTTGTGTCTATAATGTCATTTGCAATCAAAACCCCTCCAAAAGCCGAAGTCGGATCGGCTGCCAGCGCTGCAAGGTACGCTGCCTCCATCGATGGTCTTGTCGCTAAACCGCAGGCGTTGTTGTGTTTTAGAATTGCGAATGTTGGTTCGCTGTCTTTAAATTCCAAAATTAGATTGACAGCCGCATCCACGTCTAAAAGGTTGTTATATGACAGTTCTTTTCCGTGAAGTTTATCAAACATTGCGTCGAAATCACCAAAATAATATCCTTTTTGATGCGGATTTTCACCGTAGCGCAATGGGGTTCCGTTCGCGAAACTCTGTTTCAAATAGGTGGCGTCAGCATTAAAATAGTTGAATATGGCGGTGTCGTAATGTGAGGAAACGTGAAAGGCTTTGGTAGCGAACATTTTTCTGTCGTCCAATGAAGTTTTGGTGCTCTCATCTAAAATCCGCAGCAAATCTGCATACTGATCAACCGATGCAACAATCACAGTGTCTTTAAAATTTTTGGCCGCGGCCCTGATGAGTGAAATGCCACCGATGTCGATTTTCTCGATTATTTCAGCTTCATCAGCTCCCGACGCTACCGTTTTTTCGAAAGGATATAAATCTACTATTACCAGGTCGATCTGCGGAATGTCGAATGCCGACATTTGCTCGACGTCGCCCTCGTGGTCCTGTCGGTTTAAAATTCCGCCAAATATTTTGGGATGCAACGTCTTGACCCGCCCGCCCAAAATCGAAGGATATTCAGTGATTTGCTCTACAGGAACGACCGGAATTCCTAAGTTTTTGATGAAATCTTCGGTTCCGCCGGTAGAATATATTGTTACATTCTGTGCGTGCAGTTTCTTTACGATCGGCTCGAGGCCGTCTTTTGAAAAGACCGAAATCAATGCCGAGTTAATAGTTTTTGTGCTCATTTTTAGTAGTTGTGTTAAGGTCACAAAAGTAATTTTTTTGACCCAGAAACTTCAGTAAAATTCCGAACAAAATAAGCAACGTCTAACAAATTCACTGTTTGTTTTAAATATTAGGAATTTGCCGAAAAAAGATTGAATTTTACGCTAAATTCTATTCGGATGTTGGTTTACCTGAGGTTGCTTAGTGAGAGTTTTGCGTTTGCGATCAATGCATTGCGCAATAATAAGCTTCGCACAGTGCTGTCGTTGCTGGGTGTTACGATCGGTATATTTTCGATTATCGCCGTTTTGGCTGCTGTCGATTCGCTTGACCGAAAAATAAAAAGTGATTTGAGCGGTCTGGACAAAAATACTATATACTTGTTGCGCTTCTCTTTTGGCCCTACCGAAGTCCCGGCGTGGAAACGGGAGCAATTCCCCGATGTTACGTATTCAGAGTATGAATATTTGAAAGGTTCCCTGAACCAACTCGATAATATGGGTTACCAACTTTTCGTTCCCAGCAAACCTATTCAATATGAGTCGGAGGTTGCCTCCAATGTCAACCTGGTCCCGGTCTCATACGAATTCATCGACATACAAGGACTGGAATTTGAATCGGGCCGTTTTTACACTGAATCGGAGGCGAATTCGGGCGCACCTGTAATCGTCCTGGGTTATGAGATTGCACAAACCTTATTTGGCGGCGCCGACCCATTGGAGAAAAAAGTCAGATTGTACGGTCAACGGCTGACGGTCATCGGCGTACTTAAAAAGCAAGGTCTTGGTATGTTTGGCGACAGCAATGATTCGTCGGCGTTCCTGCCGGTGAATTTCGTGCGCCGACTTTATGGCGATAACAACGATTTCATGACACCTGTCATTTTGATTAAACCCGAAAAAGGGGTGGATATGGCTGCTTTCAAAGCTGAGTTGTCACAAAAGCTCCGCAATTACCGCGGGGTAAAACCCGGTGATGACGACAATTTTTTTATCAATGTACTTTCCGGTTTTACCGATTTGATCGACGGTATCGTGGGAACCATGAATATGGTTGGCTGGATCATCAGCGGATTTTCACTGCTGGTGGGCGGCTTTGGGATTGCCAACATTATGTTCGTTTCAGTAAAAGAGCGAACAAACCTTATTGGAATCCAAAAATCTCTCGGAGCGAAAAACCGTTTTATACTTTTTCAGTTCTTATTTGAAGCAGTTATATTAGCAGTCATCGGGGGAGCAATCGGATTGTTGCTGGTGTGGGGGATTACTATTATCATGTCTAAAGCGCTCGATTTTGAATTCGTCCTCAGCATGGGCAACATTATTATGGGAACTTCACTGGCAGCTTTCATCGGACTCGTATCCGGAATTCTCCCCGCGATTTCAGCATCCAAGCTTGATCCCGTTGAAGCGATTCGCAGCGGAATGTAATTTTGGGCGTCGCGGCAAATGCTGCTCGTTCCTCGCTGCATTTGCCGCCGGGCTTTCCGCTTTATCTTTTGCTGCGCAAAAGGATGTGCTGCGCCAGTTCGCCTTGGGCTCGGGTCGCTGCACTCCCTGACGCAGTTGCCCAATTATATCAAGAAATTCCATAAAAAAATGCCTTCATAATGCTAATTACATCGTGAAGGCAATTCAATTTAAGAAATATAATTTATCGCACCGGCTGATTCATTATCAGGTCGATGTACAAATTTACTTTGTCTTTTAGATCTTTCCGAGGTGTTATAAAATCCAGGAATCCATGTTCCAATAAAAATTCGGAGGTTTGAAATCCTTTTGGCAAATCTTTACCTGTCGTGTCTTTAACTACTCGCGGGCCTGCAAATCCGATCAATGCGCCCGGTTCAGCAATATTGATATCGCCCAGCATGGCATACGATGCCGTAGTTCCACCTGTCGTCGGATCGGTGCAAAGTGAAATATAAGGTATTTGAGCTTCTGCCAACTGTGCCAATTTCACCGATGTTTTTGCAAGCTGCATCAAGGAATGCGCAGCTTCCATCATACGCGCGCCACCCGACTTCGAAATCATCATGAATGGAATTTTGTTCTTGATCGAATGGTCGATTCCGCGTGCGATCTTTTCGCCTACAACGGCACCCATCGAACCACCGATAAAGGCAAAATCCATACAGCATATAACAAGCTCTTTGCCTTTCGACTTTCCAACGGCTGTGCGAACAGCGTCTTTCAGTTTTGTCTTCTCCATCGCTTCCTTCAGACGCTCAGAATATTTTTTGGTATCGACAAAATCCAGCGGGTCTTTCGACGTCATGTTCTTATCGAGTTCCTCAAATTCGTTGTTATCGAATAAAATTTCGAAGTATTCCTTGCTGCCGATGCGCACGTGAAAATCATCTTCCGGACTAACATAAAGGTTTCGTGCCAGTTCTTCGGCGTCGATAATTTTACCTGTGGGTGATTTATACCAAAGTCCTTTTGGGACGTCTTTCTTGTCTTCAGTTGCGGTGGTAATCCCTTTTTGAGTTCGTTTAAACCAAGCCATGTATATTGTTTAAAGTTTACGACTTTAAGGTTGGTGTCCTTAAAATAAAACTGTTGTTATAGTGTGTTTACGTTGTTTAGATCGGCAAATGCTTGCTCCAATCGTTTGTTGAAAGTCGCTTCGCCTTCGCGGATCCATTTGCGCGGATCGTAGTATTTTTTATTTGGTGATTCGGCACCATCGGGATTTCCGATCTGAGTTTTTAGGTAGTCGATGTTTTTAACCATATAATCGCGGATGCCTTCGGTAAAAGCAAATTGCAAATCAGTGTCTATATTCATCTTGATTACGCCGTAACCGATAGCCTCGCGGATTTCCTCCACGCTCGATCCCGATCCGCCGTGAAATACGAAATCAATAGGATTAGGTTTGGTGTTGAATTTCTTCTGTACGAACTCCTGCGAATTCTTCAAAATTACAGGCGTCAGTTTTACGTTGCCTGGTTTGTAAACGCCGTGTACGTTACCGAACGCTGCCGCTATTGTAAAACGCGGACTAACCTTTAAAAGTTCTTCGTAGGCATATGCTACTTCTTCCGGCTGGGTGTATAATTTTGAACTGTCAACATCGGAATTATCTACGCCGTCTTCCTCGCCTCCGGTGATTCCCAGTTCGATTTCGAGTGTCATCCCCATTTTGCTCATTCGCTCCAAATACTTTTTACAGATTTCGATATTCTCTTCAATCGGCTCTTCGGAGAGGTCGATCATATGCGAGCTATAAAGCGGTTTCCCGGTTTGGGCGAAATGTTCCTCGCTTGCACTTAGTAGTCCGTCCAGCCACGGAAGCAGTTTTTTAGCACAATGATCGGTATGCAAGATCACGGTAGCGCCATACGCTTCGGCCAATGTGTGGATATGTTTTGCGCCCGCAATGCCGCCCAGGATGGCTGCCCGCTCACCTTCATTTGAAAGACCTTTTCCTGCATTAAAAGCAGCTCCGCCATTTGAAAATTGTATAATCACCGGAGCTTTTAGTTTTGCTGCCGTCTCCATTACTCCGTTGACAGAGCTGGATCCCGTTACATTTACTGCGGGAAGGGCAAAGCCTTTTTCTTTTGCATATCGAAAAATTTCCTGTACTTCATCGCCTGTCGCAACTCCTGGTTTTATAGTATGGCTCATAGCTTCAATGTTGAATTAAGTTTACAAAATTAATAATTAATAAAGTTAGAAAGGGTAATTAATACCTATATTTAAAACTGAGTTGGCGAAATTGTAGTCGCGGAACCACTTCTTTCCATCTTCTTCCGCCGGATTATAGGTCTTAAATCCGAGGTCGAACCGCACCACAAAAAAGTTGAAATCATATCGAAGTCCAAAGCCTGAACCAACCGCCACGTCTTTAAGCGAATCGAATCCGGTGAAAGTGAAACGCTCGTCTTCCACATTATCCAACGCATTCCAGATATTGCCGATATCGGTAAAAATTGCTCCGTTCAAATCGCCGAATAAATTGAATCGCAATTCGGTGCTGAAGGCCAGTTTCATATTGGCTTCGTTGAAATCGTTCACCGCCCCGCTGGAACCCGGACCGAGTCCGTATGGTCGCCACGCCCGGTTGTCGTTGGATCCGCCTGCGAAGTAACTACGGGAAAAAGGGACGTTGTCTGAATTTCCGTATGGAATTGCGATACCGCCAAAAAATCGCATTGCAAGGAGCCGCTTTCGGCGAAGATCCCAGTGTTTGACCACTTCGAATTCGGTTTTGATGTATTGTGAGTATTCGATTTCGAACAATGTATTATTGCCGTTTTGGTTTTCCAGTTGTTTCGACGCAGCGGCAATCAGCGATGCGACATTTCCGGCCGATTCGATTTTTGTCCGGAAGGTGAAAAAAGTATTGTCCTGCAAATCGGTTTTGGTGGTTTTCGAAAACGTATAGCTGCTGGCGATTATGAGGTTGTTTTCGGTCAGTCGTCGGCGGCGTTCTTCTACGCTGTTAATTGTTTGCCGATCGTTCATACTCACAGGAACCGCTCCCGCCTGAACGTCCTGAATTACGCCAAGCGTGCCGGTTTCCGGTATTAAATTCCCGTTTTCAAAATAAATCGGGCTGAAATTATACTGCTGGGCGATATCATTCAGCGCGTCATAGGACGATCCGTAAACCCGGAAGTAATTCGCAATATTCACATTTTTGACATATTGCACATTAAACAAGTCAAACCGGGCGGTGGAGAATCGTTTTGGCGTCCAGTTGTACGTGAGTGACGTTGTGAAATTCTCTTTATCGAGCCCGATATTCTGCTGCTTGGCAAATCCGATATTAAAACTCGTGGACGGAATCATGTTTTTCGGAATGATTTTGTCGGTATTGAACGGCATTAAAATTCGAGGAAACAACAACCGGATGTCGAGACCGTATTCCGATACGTTGAAAAAATTGTCATCGGGATTAGCAAGTTGACGTGACGAACCTATGTTACCCCGACCCGCAATTTCCAGCGTTTCGGCACCGTTAAAAACATTTCGAATACTTACCGACGTGGTTGCCGCAATTCCGAAATCCTGAATATTGGAATGGGTAAGGTCGAGTCCGGCGCCAAAACTATACTTCTTACGGGGCGCCAGATAAATATTGGTTACCAACGAGTGGCCGGTCGAATCCCTCGGATCGACAACATATTGGATCGATGGATAGTTAAATACACGAAGGTTGCTCAAATAGCGCGACGTTAGCGTGGTTCTGAAATCGGCGAACAAGCCTCCGCGGGTAATGAAAATCGCATCGGTCAATGCTCTGGGCCGGTATTTCAACTTGGTCGAACTGTACAAATTAAAATTGTTGTACGTAACGCTGTCCCGAATGTCACTGCGTGATTTACCGGAAGCCACATCGGTGAAAATATTGACCTCACTGATTCGGAACATCTTGAATTCAGCTGTTTTTGTCGAATCATTTTCGCGGTAAGAGTAATCGTCGATCACCATGTTGCTGTGTGCCTTGTGATTGGTGTCGACGGTGTCGATTACGAATCGAACATAATTTTGCTGGAAATGATAAATTCCGTTGTTGCGGAAATTGGTGGTGATCCTGTTCTTTTCAGCTTCAAAATTGGATGTCTTGTATTGGTCACCCGACTTTAAAACGGTTTTGTTTTTATGCGCGTTAAATAGCGAATCGAGGACAGGAGTCGTGATGGTTTGTGTTATCGAATCGAGCATGAAAGCGGGGCCGGTGGTGACAGTGTAATTGACTTCTGCTTTCTTTTCGCCTACTGTATCGGTTTCCGATGAGGCCGTCACATTGAAATATCCTTCGTTGAAATAGTAAGATCGCAGGCGGGCCAGTGATTTCCGGGTACTTACGGTGTCTAAAATTACGGGTGCTTCGCCGGTGCGTTTCAGGAAATTGTGGAAACCGCTATACCAAAAAGATTCTCCCAGTCGGTCGACTTGCTTTTTAGACAACAATTTGGCCATTCGCTCATATTTCCCGGGATTGTTGATAAACTTGGCTTTGTAGGAAGAGTCGGGATTAGCTTTGGCGAGGTTATAGAGATGCAGGCGCAACGGAAATCCCAAAATCGCACTGTTGCGTTCCTGATAAAGAAGGTTTTGTACCTGATCTTCTTTTTCGATCTCACCGTTAACTTCAATCTTGTTGTCGGTCAGCAAATGCTTATTGTCGGGAACCCTTTTCGTGGTATCGCACGCCAATATAAATATTCCTGTTAGAATAATTAATGATATTTTTGCAGGCAGGTGTCTCAAGGGTTAGGAATATTAATCAAAAGTACATTATTTCCATGGTTAGTAAAAACCAAATAAAATTAATAACGGCTCTGCGACAAAAAAAGTTCAGGCGCGAATACAACCTGTTTTTTGCCGAAGGTTACAAGGTCATCCGCGAATTATTGGAATCCGAATTTGTATTGCACCATTTGTATGAATCCGAGTCGCTATTTAACGACGTTTCCCCGCACCAAAGAACTTTTGTTACCGATTCCGAATTACAGAAGCTCAGTGCGTTGACGTCGGCCAACAACTGCCTTGCTGTTTTCGAAATCCCAAAACCGAAACCGACGGCTGATAGCGGACTTATAGTAGCCCTGGACGACATTCGGGATCCCGGGAATTTAGGAACGATTATGCGGCTATGCGATTGGTTTGGTGTGGAACAATTGGTGTGTTCACTATCAACTGTAGATATTTACAATCCCAAAGTGATTCAGGCAACCATGGGCTCGATTTCGCGAATACAGGTTACTTATACCGACCTGGCCGACTATATCCGAAAATCCGCTCTTCCCGTATTCGGGACATTTCTCGATGGTGAAAATATCTATCAACAGAAACTTCCTTCCGAAGCAATTATT
This sequence comes from Flavobacterium sp., assembly GCA_015478765.1. Lineage (GTDB taxonomy): Bacteria > Bacteroidota > Bacteroidia > Flavobacteriales > Flavobacteriaceae > Flavobacterium. The sequence continues at coordinate 7,836 of JADMKR010000094.1, read as the reverse complement.
GTGCTTGGTAATGAAGCCAATGGAATATCACGGGAAGTAACCGATTCAATCCTGAATAAGTTGACAATTCCGCGTTTTGGAAAATTGCAGCAAACTGAAAGTCTGAATGTGGCTACGGCGACTGCGATTTTGCTGAGCGAGTTCCGCCGTTAGTGGAAAGTGAAGTTGATAAGCACCGCGCGCGTACTTAATTTTTCGATGTTGCTTGTCCACGGACTGTTAGGGTCATTGTCGCGTATGAGTTCATCGCCGGTGCCGAAAACGCCGCGAATCGAAGGTGAGAATTTGAAATATTCGAAGTACAGATCGATTCCGAAACCTATTTCGTAATTGCTTGTCCACGGTTTGACGCGAAAACGTTGCTGCGAGTTATCGTCCGGCGTTTTTGAATTGCTCGATAAGTTGAGCGTGGTTGACATGCCGCCAACAAGATAGGGTCGGAGATTGCCTGTTCGCAACGACGAAAACTTCAGCAAGAGTGGAAAGTGAATATAGGTCGATTTCACATCACGACGCGCATCAAGTACATTGTCGAAGCCAGGAAAAATCAGATTTCGCTGCGTGTAATATAAACCGGGTTCGAATCGGAGATCTACATATTCGTGAAGGCGCAGGTTTCCTACCAATCCGACATTAAAGCCTATTGTTGTTTCCACCAGTACGTCGGGTTCGTTTTCGATATAGTCGAATTTGAAATCGTATGAGTTGAATCCGAGGAAATAACCCCAGTGAACGCGTTGCTTATCAAAATTTTCCAGATTGACAAGCGGTTCACTGCCGAACATTCCCGTCCCAGGTTGGGCGTGGATAGTCAGAGCTAGCAAGAGGGTAAATAGCGAAAGAAAATTTCTCATATCAACTTTTAGAAGCAGAATAAATCGTTGCCACACCAAATGTTTGCGGCATCGCTTTCACGTCTATAAACCCCGTTTTCCTTAAAATATTGTTGAAGTCTTCACCAAATGGAAAAACCGAAGCTGATTCGGATAAATATCCGTAGGCAGCATCGTCTTTGGAAAATACTTTGCCAATCAACGGCAGCAGGTATTTTGTATAAATCTTATAACCTTGTTTGTAGGGTGTTTTCGTCGGATTGGATGTTTCCAATACTACGAATCGCCCGCCGGGTTTCAAAACGCGGAGAATTTCGGTCAGTCCTTTTTCAAGATTTTCAAAGTTGCGAACGCCAAAGGCGACAGTGATCGCGTCAAAACTACTGTCGTCAAAAGGCATATCTTCGGAATCGCCTACGATCAGTTCAATTCGGTCAGTGAGATTTTTAGCTGCGACTTTTTTCTTTCCGACCTCAAGCATGCCCACCGATATGTCGAGTCCGACGATTTTCGATGCATTGGTCTGCGCCATCAATATTGCGAGATCACCGGTGCCGGTGGCGATGTCGAGAATTGTGTCGGGTTTGGAATCGGAAATAATTTTTAGGACCTTTTTGCGCCAATTGACATCGATACCGAAAGAAATTACGCGATTTAGCCCATCGTAATTACCCGAAATGACATCAAACATTTTCGCGACCTGTTCTTTCTTTCCTAAATCGGAATCTTTATACGGCGTAACACTTTTTGGCATAGTTTCAATTTCCACAAATATAATACAATCGGCGGCAACTGTGAAAACGATTATTAAGCGACTTGATTTTGATTAAAAATACCTAATGATAGCGATTGCGCCGCATGTATTTGGTGTCGATATTTACCACATAATAAATCGCAGGAGCATGCAATTTATTATGTCTTTTGAAGTTTGAAACACCTTCTGTGTCATCGTGGTATTTGATGCGGAAGGTTTTTTTTGGCAGATAAGCAAATGCTTGCTATTTCCGCAAAAAAGTCTGATAAGTGAAGGCAAAGTTATGGCGGTCATCTGCCGGATGAAACTCCTCTTTTATCAAGTCCCACTCAGTATCGCCGAATTCAGGAAAAAATGCATCGGCATCCGTAAAGGAGTGATGTACGCGCGTGAGCTCAATCTTATCAGCGAATGGTAAACTTTGCGAATAAATTTCGCCGCCCCCAATGACGAATACATCCTGATCGTGAGGAACCAATTCGAAGGCGTTGTGCAAATTTCGCGCAATAATGCAGCCATCACGGTTATAATCAGGTTGGCGGGTAATAACCACATGAGTGCGGTTAGGTAGCGGCTTAGGGAAACTTTCAAACGTTTTTCGGCCCATGATTATATGGTGGCCGGTCGTCATTTCCTTAAAACGCTTAAAATCGTCGGGCAGGTGCCAGATCAAATCATTGTCTTTTCCGAGTGCGTTGTTTTCGGCTGCGGCCGCGATGAGTATAATCATAATTAAACAGCGACGGCGCCTTTTATGTGCGGATGTGGTTCGTAACCTTCCACAGTAAAATCTTCAAAAGTGAAATCGAGGATATTTTTTACCGCCGGATTCAAAATCATTTTCGGAAGCGGCTTCGGGTCGCGGGACAATTGTAATTCCAGCTGCTCAATATGATTATTGTAGATATGTGCGTCGCCAAAAGTGTGGATAAAATCACCTGGTTTTAACTCGCAAACCTGAGCGATCATCATCGTCAGCAATGCATACGACGCGATGTTGAACGGAACACCTAAGAATATATCGGCGCTGCGTTGGTAAAGTTGGCACGAGAGTTTTTCATCGGCGACATAAAACTGGAAAAACGCATGGCAGGGTGGAAGTGCGACTTTTCCATTGGCGACATTCTCGGCAAACGATTTTGACGTATCGGGTAAAACCGATGGGTTCCACGCCGAAACCAGCATGCGGCGGCTATTTGGATTTGTTTTTAAAGTTTCGATGATCTCGGCGATCTGATCGATTTCCTCGCTGTTCCAATTGCGCCATTGATGTCCGTACACCGGACCCAAATTTCCGTCTTCATCGGCCCAGTCATCCCAGATTTTGACGCCGTTATCATTCAGGTATTTAATATTCGTATCTCCTTTCAAAAACCATAACAACTCATAAATAATCGACTTCAAATGCAACTTCTTAGTTGTTACCATCGGGAAACCTTCGCTCAGATCAAAACGCATCTGATAACCAAAAACGCTTTTAGTACCGGTGCCGGTGCGGTCGCCTTTGGAGGTTCCGTTTTGAAGGACGTGGTTGACGAGGTCGTGGTATTGTTTCATAGTGGGTTTAGGGTTTTGGGTGTAGGGTGTAGGGTTTGGGGTATAGGTTATCGATTTAGATATTTGATAAAAGTATAAATTTTTCGTTGTACGATATTAAGTAATTCAACGAATTTCACGACCTCATTTTCCGGGATATAGCTTAAATCCTGACAGAGCAATAAATGGCTTTCCAACTCATAAGCTGATCCCAAACTAATTTGAAGGTATCGCGCAAAGTCTTTCTGAGAATCTTTTCCTGCGCCTTCCGCTATATTAGATGGTATTGATATGGCGGCACGTCTAATTTGGGATAAAAGTCCATACTTTTCTTCTGGGGGCAAGGCGGTAGACAATAAATAAATTTCTTTTACCAGATACCGGGACTCTTGCCAGATTTCCAATTCTTTAAAACTTCTCATGGCGTATATAATTAAAAGTTGGCTTATATTTTTAAGTACCTGCAGCTACCCTATACCCTACACCCAAAACCCAATACCCAACTCCTACTTCTCCCTTTTCGAAATCTCATCCCGAATCTTCGCCGCTTTTTCATAATCCTCATCACGGACGGCGCCTTCGAGCATTTCATGAAGTTCCGACAGACTGTGCTTGGTGTACGCGCCTCCGGATTCATTGGATTCCTCGCCCAGGCCAAACGTTTCGGGATTTGACAAAACATCGTCCATTTCCTGGGTTTCTTTATCGGAATCCGGATTGACCTTTAGGTAAATTCCGGCTTTGTCGAGTATGTTTTTATAAGTGAAAATAGGAGCGTGGAAACGCAATGCCAGTGCGATTGCATCCGAAGTACGCGCATCGATGATCTCCTCGATCTTGTCGCGTTCGCAGATGATGCTCGAATAAAACACGCCATCGACCAGTTTGTGGATGATGACCTGCTTGACGACGATATCAAAACGGTCGGCGAAATTTTTGAATAAATCGTGGGTAAGCGGCCGTGGCGGCTTGATTTCCTTTTCGAGTGCGATTGCAATCGATTGTGCCTCAAATGCGCCGATTACGATTGGCAATTTGCGGTCGCCGTCGACTTCATTTAATATAAGAGCGTACGCGCCATTTTGGGTCTGGCTGTACGAAATGCCTTTAATTGTCAGTTTTACTAAGCTCATAGTTGCAAAAATACAAAGTTAACGTTACTCTGTAAACATTTTCTTTATTATATGACAAAGGCTATCGGAAGTTTGCACTTTGATAGCCTTGATAATAGAAGTTGTATGTTTTATTAATTGTTTGCTTTAAACTCTTTCAACTTTTCGGTCAGTTTCGGAACGATCTCAAACGCATCGCCTACCACACCATAATCGGCTACCTTAAAGAAAGGCGCGTCGGCATCGGCGTTGATCACGAGTTTTACTTTGGACGCGTTGATTCCCGCGATATGCTGGATCGCACCGCTGATGCCAATCGCAACATATAAATTCGTTGCAACCGGTTTTCCTGTCTGGCCTACGTGCTCGCTGTGAGGTCTCCAGCCTAAATCGGATACGGGTTTTGAACAAGCTGTAGCGCCGCCTAAAACTTTCGCCAGATCTTCGACAAGATGCCAGTTCTCCGGACCTTTCAATCCGCGGCCGCCCGATACCACAACTTCCGCATCGGCAATCGTTACCTGGCCAGTGGCCTTGTCAACCGATTCGACTTTGACGCCAAAATCGGCTTCACCAATCGACGGAGAAAAATCTTCCTCAGTCATCGATGAAGCGCTTTCGAAAACACCGTATGAGTTTTTCGCCAAGCCCAACACCTTAATATCGGTATCGATCTCGGTGATCGTAAATGCTTTGTTAGAGAACGCATTGCGCTTCACCTGGAAAGGCGATGTCGAAACCGGCAATCCAACCACGTTCGAAGCGTAACCCGCGTTTAAATTCACAGCGACTAGTGGCGCGGCATATAGACTGTCGGTTGTCGATGACAGTAAAACCAGTTTTACGTTTTCTTTTTCGGCTGCCTGCTTTATTACATCGGCGTATGCCTTGGCGGTGAATTTCCCGAGTTTGTCATCGCTGACTTTTAGCACTTTATCGACACCGTATTTCGAAAGTTCGGATACGTTCGATGCGTTGATGGTGACAGCCGTGACGGTCGTTCCCATCGATTCGGCTACTTTTTTTGCGTATGAGGCGAGTTCGAATGCTACTTTTTTGAATCGTCCATCCGCCGATTCTGCATATATTAATATGGACATAATTTTTAGTTTAAAAAGATTAAAGTTTGAAAGTCGAAAGTCGAAAGTTGAAAGTCGAAAGTTGAAGGTCAAAGTTGAAAGTCGAAGGTCAAAAGTGGAAAGTCTAAAGTTAAAATGAAAAATCTGTCAATTAGTGAATCTTCAAACTTTCCAACTTTCTAACTTTTAACTTTCCAACTATATTACTTTTGCCTCGTTATGAAGTGAACTCACCAATTCGTCAAGAGTATCAACAGTGTACATTTTAACAGCCGATTTCGGTGCCGGTTTTTCAAACTTAACCGATTTGGTTTTGCTATCCGCAGATACAGGTTCCAATGTTGTCAATGCTTTCGTACGGGCTGTCATGATGCCGCGCATGTTCGGGATGCGAAGGTCTTTCTCTTCGACAAGCCCTTTCTGGCCACCAATAATTAATGGTAACGAAGTCGATACGGTTTCTTTACCGCCGTCGATTTCACGAACCGCTTTTACGTTATTTCCGTCAACAGTCAGGCTGATGCATGAGTTTAGGAAATTGTGGCCTAGAATTCCGGCTAACATTCCCGGAACCATTCCGCCATTGTAATCCAATGATTCTTTACCGCATATAACCAGGTCGTAACCACCGCTTTTCACCACTTCGGCCAGTTGCTGGGCTACGAAAAATCCGTCGGTTGGTTTTGCATTCACGCGGATCGCTTCGTTTGCGCCGATGGCGAGTGCTTTTCTCAAAGTTGGCTCCGTGTCAGGCGTGCCCACATTTACCACGGTAACTGTCGCACCTTGCTGCTCCTGAAACCAGATCGCGCGCGTTAAACCGAATTCGTCGTTGGGGTTGATCACAAACTGTACGCCGGCCGTATCAAACTCGGTGTCGCCATTCGCGAAATTGATTTTGGAAGTAGTATCAGGCACGTGGCTGATGCAGACTAATATTTTCATTCTATAAGGTTTTATATGAATTTCAAGGCCACGAATTTACAAAATTAAAATTTAAATATTATAGTATGCACGCATATTAAATTACAACTATTTCGATTTCGTGATATCGTTCAAAAGTGTATGAACGTTCAAATATTGACGATTCGCGGCCGCGATGGAAGCGGCATCCTTTTATTCCGCTTCTTTAGCGGATAAAAGATAGAGCGGACAGCGTGAATATGCCGCCCTGTAAATCAAGTTCACAAGGACTTTAATTTTCAAAATATTCATTATCAATTTTAAGTTGAATTGCCTATTTTTGCTCTTCAAATTTCAACACATGAAAACGATACAATTCAGGGAAGCGATCTGTGAGGCGATGAGCGAGGAAATGCGCCGCGACGAATCGGTTTATTTAATGGGCGAGGAAGTGGCCGAGTATAACGGTGCTTACAAGGCTTCGAAAGGTATGCTCGACGAATTTGGCCCGAAACGGGTGATCGACACGCCGATTGCAGAGCTTGGTTTTGCCGGAATCGCGGTGGGATCGGCAATGAATGGCTGCCGCCCGATTGTTGAGTTCATGACATTTAACTTCTCGTTGGTTGGTATCGACCAGATCATCAATAATGCCGCGAAGATGCGCCAGATGTCGGCCGGACAATTCCCGATGCCGATGGTTTTCCGCGGACCGACAGCTTCGGCTGGCCAACTCGGAGCCACGCACTCGCAGGCTTTCGAGAACTGGTTTGCAAACACACCGGGATTGAAAGTGGTCGTTCCGTCAAATCCGTATGATGCGAAAGGTTTGCTGAAATCGGCTATCCGCGACAACGATCCCGTGATCTTCATGGAATCGGAGCAGATGTATGGCGATAAAGGCGAAGTGCCGGAAGGCGAATATACAATTCCACTTGGTGTTGCCGATATCAAACGCGAAGGAAAAGACGTTACTATCGTATCGTTCGGAAAAATCATCAAGGAAGCCATGAATGCGGCCGAGGAATTGGCTAAAGAAGGCATTTCATGTGAAATCATCGACCTTCGCACCGTTCGTCCGATGGATTATGAAACAATACTGACATCGGTCAAAAAAACAAACCGACTCGTAGTTTTAGAAGAAGCGTGGCCGTTTGCCAGCGTCGCCTCTGAAATCACGTATATCGTTCAGGAACGCGCTTTCGATTATCTCGACGCTCCTATCCAACGAATCACCACTGCCGATACGCCGGCGCCATATTCGCCTACTTTATTGAAAGAGTGGTTGCCGAATGCGGGTGATGTGATTAAGGCGGTGAAGAAAGTTCTTTATAAGAAATAGTTTAAAGTTTAAAAGTTTAAAAGTTTAAAAGTTTGAAAGTTTAAAGTTTAATGTTAGTATGTGGTAAATTTCACGATCTGTTTACTTTTCAACTTTAGACTTTTGAACTTTCCAACTACAATCCAAAAATAACTACATTTGATGCTCCTTCAGAATAACACTGAAGGAGTTTTTTTATCCTATGAAAAACATCTTCTCTATTTGCGTGCTGCTGTTTTTGGTGTCCATCCAATTTGCAGAAGCGCAGACTAAAGTCAGCGGCGTTGTTGTTGACGAC
>JADMKR010000093.1 GCA_015478765.1 Flavobacterium sp. | reverse complement strand
AAGTGGGCGACCTGAATCTTGAAGTATCGGAATTCGATATACGTTCGCTGGTTCAAAACGTTTTTGATTTGCTCGAGATGGAGGCGTCGAAAAAAGATATTTTGCTGATGTTTGATATGAAATACAACAAACCGATCAATGTTTTTGGTGACCGTGAAAAAATCGAACGTGTACTCATAAACCTGGTGGTCAATTCGATTAAATACGGCCGTGAGAAGGGTTCAACTGAAATCAGTATCGAAGATCTGACCGACAGTAAAATCATCGTTCGCGTGAAGGATAACGGCTACGGGATCCAGTCACAGCACATCCCCCGACTATTCGAAAGGTTTTACCGTGTAGACAAAAGCGGCTCGCGGAATACGGGCGGTTCCGGATTGGGATTGGCGATCGTAAAACATATCATCGAAGCTCATGGCGAAAAAATTTATGTCGAAAGCCAGTTTGGCGTTGGGTCCGAATTTTCATTCACTCTTGAAAAGGCAGAATAATTTTTTCCATTCGGTTACCGATTCCCGTTGTGGCAAACCCGCGTATAAGTCCACTTCCAGCAGGTTTTCAATTTTGAAATTATCCTGTTTTGCCCATGGCGCCATACCTTCTTTTTTATATTTCTTTGCAAGATATTGTTGCTCATATTGCCCCGGCGTCGGGATGAAAAAACATTTTTTGCCTAGTTGTGCTATATCCATTATGGTAGTATAGCCAGATCGGCAGAGAATCATGTTACTCTGGTTCATAGCTTTCTGCAGCTGATCACCTGTCATGAAATTGTAAAAGGTGATGTTCTGTTCGATTGTCATCTGCTGCTCGGCCTCCACCTGTCCGCACACATAAATGACGTTTCCTTCAAATCTTTTGACCTCAGCGCGCAATAGGGTATCGAGCATCGTACGCTGCGGTTCCGGACCCGAAAGCAACACCATTAAATCAAATTTTAGCGGAATTTTTTCTATTTCCAATCTGCTTTGCGGACCAATGTAAATGATATCCGGATTGAAATTCTTTAAATGGCCGAGTTTGAAGGAGAGGTACGGCGCATCTTCAAAGTCGGGGACCCAGCATTCATCGAAATTTCGAATCGCCTGTTGGTGCATGATGCTGCTTATCCAGGTGGTCTTGCCGGATAGCACATTCAACTGATGCGTGATAAAGACGGAAGGCACTTTTTTATTGAATACGCCAATCCGATTGTCGGAAATGATCCCGCGAATATCGTACTGCGCTACCAGTTTTTTAATGAGTTTCTTCTCTTTGATAATCGAATCAAACATTGAAGGCGCATTTTTCAGGATCTTCCATTTAAAATTATCGCCATTTTCTGGGTATTCGATATTGTAGGATGGCAGTTCGACAGTTGTCAAATGCGGAAATTCTTTTCGCAATATATCCAGCGCAGCGCCATCAGATGCGATTATGGGATTGTAGCCGTTGTCTTCGAGCGCATTAATTATCGGGATGCATCTTGTGGCATGGCCCAGCCCCCAATTGAGAGGTGCGACGAGAATATTTGATTTGGTGTTCACTGGTGAAAATTTGGTGAAAGATAAAACTAAATTCCGTTCAATTATATTTCGCTAATTTTGCCGAAATATTAAGAAACGTGGGCAGCAAGAATAAACTGAAGAGATTTAAGGAAAACGAACAATTTAATAATGTATTCCAACCCACGCGCGAAGAAGTGGTTTCAGGCGAGTTTCCGCTTCGTGGCAAATGGAAATCGGATTTTTTCAAGAACGACAATCCACTGGTAATCGAACTCGGCTGTGGAAAAGGTGAATACTCTGTCGGTCTGGCAACCCAATATCCAAATCAGAATTTCATTGGCATCGACATCAAAGGTGCCCGTTTTTGGCGGGGAGCCAAAACAGCGGTGGAAACCGGGATGCATAATGTTGCTTTTGTACGAACACAAATCGAACTGGTCAATTATATTTTTGCTGAAAACGAAGTTGATGAAATCTGGATCACTTTCCCCGATCCGCAAATCAAATACAAACGCACCAAGCACCGGATGACAAATTCGGAGTTCTTACAACTCTACAAAAAAATACTTAAACCCGACGGCATCGTCCATCTTAAAACCGATAGCGAATTTATGCATGGCTACACTTTAGGGCTTTTGCACGGTGAAGGCCACGAAGTTCTTTATGCTAATCACAACGTATATAAGAATGAGGGGAGTCCGCGTGAAGTGACCGCCATACAAACGTTTTACGAGAAGCAATATTTGGAGATAAGCAAAGCAATTACGTATATTCGGTTCAAAATCAAGTAAGATGACTTTCGCCCTACCGCTGTTTTTAGGTTTCGCCGCATCGTGTTTCGCGATCGTGCCGCCGGGACTTCTCAATATGACTGCGGCAAAGGTGGGGCTGAAGGAAGGACGTACCCGCGCATTGGTTTTTGCCTCAGGCGCATCATCAATTGTTTTTATACAAACATTGATCGCGGTTTTGTTTGCACGCTACATCGACCGAAATCCTGCAATCGTCGTCACATTGCGCGAAGTAGGTCTTGCCGTATTCACCGCACTCACCATTTACTTTTTCGTAACGGCGAAGCAAATCCGCCCTGCTAAAAAAGAAGTGAAGCTCCACAGTAAAAAAAGTCGGTTTTTCATGGGAATGCTTTTATCGGCATTAAATTTTTTTCCGATTCCATTCTACGTTTTCGTAAGCATAACACTGGCGTCTTATAATTACTTTGTTTTTGAACATCTGTTCATCTATACATTCGTTGCCGGTTCAGGCATTGGCGCCTTTTTCGCTTTTTATTGTTATATCGCTTTCTTTAAAAAAATGGAATCACGGACCGCCTTCCTGATAAAAAATATGAACTATTTCATTGCGTCGGTAACCGGACTGATATCAATCCTGACGCTAATCAATATCCTGAATTACTACCTGAATTTGCCGTGAGTACCAATGACAATTTCTTCGAACGTGTTTATGAAATCGCAAGGCAGATTCCGTATGGCAAAGTCACTTCGTATGGTGCAATTGCGAAAGTTCTAGGTTCTGCGAGATCGGCGCGTATGGTGGGCTGGGCGATGAATTCGTGTCACGGCCGCGAAGATATTCCGGCGCATCGTGTGGTAAACCGAAACGGACTTTTAACCGGCAAGCACCATTTTGACGGAATTAACCTCATGCAACAACTTCTGGAAAATGAAGGAGTAGCGGTAAAAAATAACCAAATAGTCAACTTGGAACACTATTTCTGGAATCCGTCGGAAGTTAAATCACAAGAGTAATCACAAAACTCGTCACGCCATTTTCACTCTGTTGGTTCAAATGACCACCGTGGGCTTCGATGATATTTTTGGATAAGGTCAGCCCAATGCCGGCGCCGTCCTTGCGGGTAGTAAAAAAAGGAAGGAATATTTTATCCCTGATCTGGTTGTCGATTCCTTGTCCGCTATCCGATATCACGATCGTAACGCGATTATCGGATAGGAACGATGTCACAACAATCTGTTTTTTTGAAGTTTCCGAAACAGCGTAAATGCTGTTGGTCAGCAGGTTGATAAATACCTGACCGATCTGCTTCGGATCGACCATAACACTTTTGGGCAAATCAACTTCATTGCGAATATCAATACGGTTGGCATCCAGCATCGGCCGTAATATCGCAATGCTTTCATTCATCAGGTCGCCAATATTGACCAATTCCTTTTGCGGCGTTGGCAACATCGTCAGTTTTCGGTAATTCTCGACAAAAAACTGCAAATGGCTGCTTCGGCCAACGATTGTTAGCAGGCTTTCGCGAATGTCATTCAAATCTTCGGTTGATAATTCCTCCTGGCTAACGGTTTCATGAAGCGTTTGCGCCAGCGAGCGGATCGGCGTCAGTGAATTCATCAGTTCGTGGGAAATGACCTTCATCATATTGATCCAGGCTTCTTTTTCGCGCTTTTCGATCACGCGCTGAATACTGTCGAGCAGGATGATATAATATTCGCTTCCGAAAGATTGCGTTTTTGATGTCTGAAGTATGAACGTTTGCAGATCTTTTCCATCGATACTGATGTTGATCGGAATTTTCATTTCGGCAAAACCGGCCTTTTCGATTTCGTCGCAAAATGACGGAATTTGTTTTTTCAGGTATTTCCAATGACTGACCCGCGGCACATCGAAAGTTTTCGAGAAACATGCGTTCATCAAAAATATGGTCCATGAATCTTGTTCTCGCTCCAAAATGATTACGCCGGTTTCGACGTTGTTCAAAATCGAACTGTACACCGCCTCGCGCGAGTTGAGTTGGTGTTGCGTGGTCTTGGCCGATTCATACAATCGATACAGATTTTTGAACTGATTTCTCCTATGTGATTCCGGGAAGTGTGTCGTGAAGTCGTTATGAAGGATCGATAGTATTGTTTTATCGTAAAAAAGTAAGCGGGTGCGGATGAAATAGTACAATTCGCCCGACACCAAAAGTATCAATACGCCAATCAACAATAAATTATACGGCATTTCTTTCAGCGCAAAAAAAACGGCCAGGCCGGTCAACAGTATCAGAATGATCGCGCGAATAAAAAGCAGGTTGTAGAATTTCATTTGCTGATGTTGTATTTTTCCATCCGGCGGTATAGCGCGGCACGGGATAATCCGAGTTCATCGGCTGCTTTGCTGATATTGCCGTCAACGCGTCGCAAGGCGTTTTCGATTGCCGATTTTTCGATGTCTGAAAGCGGATTCTCTTCCGATGAATGAAGGTCGGCCGCACTGATATTCATATCTGAAACCGAAATCGTATCGCCTTCGGCCAAAATCACGGCGCGCTCAATCTTGTTTTCCATCTCGCGGATGTTCCCATTCCACGGATATTGCTCGAGTAATGCGAGTTGCGTCGTTTCGAAACGGATCTCAGGATTTCCGTATTTCCCGGCTGTCTGCTGCAGAAGGAATTCGGC
>JADMKR010000092.1:3150-4986 GCA_015478765.1 Flavobacterium sp. | reverse complement strand
ACCTTGCGGCACCAGATCCTAAGTCTGGCGTGTCTACCAATTTCACCATATCCGCAGTGATATTGTTTTATTGTGGGTGCAAATATAATCATAACTTCGGTTTATCAAACTAATTTTCTGAAAAAAATATTAAATCGGATTTTCGTACTTTTGGATTTATCTAATCATTACCAATAGAAATGAACGACATAAAATCGTACGTGCAACAACACAAAGACCGATTCATAAACGAACTGATTGAACTCCTTAAAATCCCATCCGTCAGCGCCGATCCCGCATATTCACAAGATGTCATCGATACCGCTGAAGCCGTCAAAACCCGACTTGAAGAAGCCGGTTGCGACATGGTTGAAATTTGCGATACGCCCGGATACCCAATCGTTTATGGGGAAAAAACTATAGATCCAAATCTGCCAACTGTTCTTGTGTATGGCCATTATGATGTTCAGCCGCCAGACCCTATGGAGCTATGGACATCTCCACCATTCGAACCCGTAATAAAAACGACCGAGATCCATCCTGAAGGTGCGATCTTCGCCCGTGGCGCCTGCGACGATAAAGGACAAATGTACATGCACGTCAAGGCACTTGAATACATGGTGCGCTCGAACACGCTGCCGTGCAATGTAAAATTCATGATCGAGGGCGAAGAGGAAGTCGGATCCAAGAGTCTGAGTTGGTTTGTGCAAAACAACCAGCATAAATTGCGATGCGATGTTATATTGATTTCCGACACCGGCATGATCTCAAACCAGCAGCCGAGTATCACGACAGGGCTACGCGGACTGAGTTATGTTGAAGTCGAAGTCACCGGTCCGAACCGCGATTTACATTCTGGATTATACGGAGGCGCAGTCGCCAATCCTATTAATGTTTTGGCAAAAATGATCGCATCGCTGCATGACGAGAATAATCGCATCACCATTCCCGGGTTTTACGATAAGGTTGAAGAACTGTCAACGGAGGAGCGCGCCCAAATGGCGAAAGCACCGTTCAATATCGACAATTATAAAAAAGCGCTGGACCTGAACGATGTGTACGGCGAAAAAGGCTATGTGACCAACGAGCGGAATTCGATCCGGCCCACCCTTGACGTAAATGGAATCTGGGGCGGCTACACCGGCGAAGGCGCCAAAACCGTGATCGCAAGTAAAGCATTTGCCAAGATCTCGATGCGACTGGTACCTAATCAGGACTGGGAAGAAATCACCGAACTTTTTTCGAAACATTTTGAAAGCCTGGCACCATCAGGTGTGACCGTTAAGGTAAAACCTCATCACGGCGGCCAGGGCTATGTGACACCTATCGACAGTATCGGCTACAGAGCTGCAAATAAAGCATATACCGAGACTTTTGGAGTGCCTGCAATTCCGGTGCGCTCGGGAGGAAGTATTCCTATCGTCGCGCTGTTTGAAAAAGAACTCAATAGCAAAACGATATTAATGGGCTTTGGGCTGGACAGTGATGCGATACACTCGCCGAATGAGCACTTCGGGATATTTAATTATTTGAAAGGAATTGAAACTATACCGTTATTTTACAAGTATTTTGTCGAATTAAGTAAATAGTTAACCTTAGTTTGAACCATTAACATCGTTAGTAAAGCTTAATGAACTTAATGGTTTTTTTGCTACGGTTTTTTAAACCATTAAGGACATTTAGAGGTTTTGTACAACTTAATGCACTTAATGTTTTTTTTTGCTGCGGTTTTGAACCATTAAGGACATTTAGATCGTTTAGTGCAACTTAATGATCTTAATGTTTTTTTTGCTGCGGTTTTTAACCATTAAGACATTTAGATCGTTAAGTACAACTTAATGAACTTAATGGTTTTTT
>JADMKR010000092.1:0-3050 GCA_015478765.1 Flavobacterium sp. | reverse complement strand
CGGTTTTTAACCATTAAGACATTAAGATCGTTAGTAAAGCTTAATGAACTTAATGGTTTTTTGCTACCGCTTTTTTGAACCATTAAGAGCATTTAGATCGTTTAGTACAACTAATGAATTAATGGTTTTCCTGCTGCCGTTTTAAACCATTAAGACATTTAGATCGTTTAGCACAGCTTAATGAACTTAATGTTCTCAACGGTTTTTTACTTTTCTCAATGGTTTTTTACTTTTCTCAAAGTTTTTTTCGGGCGTTGCTGCGGCGACAGAAATTTTGTAAAAACTAAATGCATCAATACGCCGCCGCCGGGCTGTACGCTATATCTTTACCTTCGCTGCGCTGCGGTAAAGGATACCGCTCCCATCCCTAACGCGGACTTGGTCAAGCAATTGGAATTTGTCTTCATCCAAATTTCTCCAACAAAACTTGCACACTAAAAATATATTTCTACATTTGTAGAACACACTCTATACTTGTAGACATGAGGGTTATAGTATTACTAACAATCGTAGTGTTTGTAATCGGTTGTAAAACAAACCGAATTAAAGACAACAAACGCGTTGGGCTGTGGATTGAAACCGATTCCATTGACGGCTCGGTTTATACCTCACGCGGCCGCTATAATAAAGGCATTGAAAAACGGACTTGGAAATATCTCAAGAACGGACAAGTCTATAAGAAAGAAGTCTATCGCGACAGCATTTCCAAGACGACATTCTATTATCCAAATGGAAAAAAAATGCTCGAGGGAAATTCGACGTTATCGCACGAGGGCGAATATTTACATTGGTATTACGACGGGAAGTGGCACGAGTTTGACACCTTGGGAATGATGACCGCAACTCGAATATATGTAAAAGGAGAACTAATTAATCCAGAAGAATAACATGCAACTATCTAATTCCGAAGAACAACTGATGCAACATTTGTGGAAACTCCAAAAAGCTTTCATGAAAGACCTGCTCGAGGCATATCCCGATCCGAAACCGGCGCCAACTACCGTCGCGACATTATTGAAGCGTATGGCCGATAAGAAGTTTATAGCATACTCCGAATTTGGGAATTCCCGTGAATATTATCCGTTGGTCGCAAAAGAAGACTACTTTTCAAAGCATGTGAACGGACTCATTAAAAATTTCTTCGGCAATTCAGCTTCGCAATTTGCATCGTTCTTCACCACAGCAACCGATCTATCGGCATCCGAACTCGAGGAACTTAAAAAAATAATCGACGGCGAAATTCAAAAAAAGAAATCATGACCGACTTTCTTATAACATCCAATATTGCATTGTTCGTATTGCTCGCGATCTATCATGTATTGCTCGAGCGCGAAAAGATGCACACCTTCAACAGGTTTTATCTGCTTGGCGCGGTAGTGCTTTCGCTTTTAATTCCATTTCTGACCTTTGAAATTATCAGCCAAGTGCCCGCTACTATTATGCCCGAGCTGATTCAGCCAACAATGACCGCTACACTCGTCGCGGAAAGTCGGGCATCATTCCCATATCATCAGGTTTTTTGGGCAATCTATGCGTTGGTTACGATCGCCCTTTTGATGCGCTTTTTAAAAAATCTCAGTGCATTTGCAACTCGTGAAAACAAATCGGAAATCATTGATTGTGAAAAATCGAAAATTGTTCTGGTCGACAATGACATACTGCCGCACACTTTCTGGAACAGGATTTATGTAAACGCAACCGACTACAAATCGGGTAAAATCACCAAAGAACTTCTCGACCACGAGATGGTACATGTAAAACAAAAGCATTCAGTCGACATTATTTTTATAGAATTATTGAAAGTTATTTTCTGGTTCAATCCTATTTTCATTTTCTACAAACGCGCGATCCAGCTAAACCATGAATTTCTTGCCGACTCGGCCGTGGTTGAAAAATACAATGTCGTCGAATACCAAAATCTGCTTCTGAAAACCGCGTCGGCACACTCCTATTCCCTGGCAAGCAGCCTGAATTATCAATTAACGAAAAAAAGACTTATCATGATGACCAAAACCGCCTCCAAAAGAAGAATTCTACTAAAGAAAGCCATATTGCTACCGGTTCTGGCAGCATTGATATATTCCAGTTGCACAAAAGTTGTTGCGCAGCAGACGCCGATGACAACCAGCGACCAACAATACGACACCCGAAACGAGCAAATCTCAAGAGATGCCTATTATAAAAACGTCCATGTAATTGTAAAAAATATGGATGATAATAAAATAGTGATCGATAAGTCTTACGAAAAATTGAGTACATCCGAAAAAGACCGTTATATCCAACCGGCACCGGCGCCGTATCAAAAGAAAGAACTGAGTTCACAACATTTTAACTCTTATAAAAACACCAACGAATTCGCAATTTGGATTGATAGCCGACATGTTAGCAACACCGTGCTGAAACATCACAAACCATCCGATTTCGCTCTGGCAACTCAAAGTTTCGTGCACAAAAATGCACGTTCCAAAAAATTCTTTCAGCCCAACCAAGTTCAATTGTACACACACGAATATTTTGACAAAACGCTAAAAAATCAACACAAAAAATATCCCGGCGATACACTTAAAATATTCCATACCGCCAAAATCAAAAAAGAACAGCTCGCGGAGGTAAACGCGGCAATCGAAAAAAACTCGCACAATACAGCTCAAAAACTCCGCGAAGAGGAAATCGAAGAATACGTCGAAGAAACTCAAACTGATGTGCGCAACACCACTGAAATCGACAAAAAACCCGACTTCCCCGGCGGAATCGCAGAGTTTTATAAATTCGTTTCCGCTAATTATAACCTTCCTGATTCCTTTAAAGGCGCCGGCCGGATCATTGTAATGTTTATTATTGAAAAAGACGGCAGCATTTCCAACTCGGAAGTGATCCGCGATGCCGGCGAAGGTACCGGCCCCGAAGCACTGCGTGTGATGCAGCTTGCGCCAAAATGGATTCCCGGTGAAGATAAAGGTGAACCTGTGCGGGTGCTTTATTCATTGCCAATATCTATCGTGAAATAACTCAAAATTTACATAACTGTCGATAGTAACCAGTGAGCTGTT
>JADMKR010000091.1 GCA_015478765.1 Flavobacterium sp. | reverse complement strand
CAGATCGCGCAGATTTTGCTTCGCCTGTTCGCTACGCTCGGGTCGCGGATTTTTTTGGCCGCTGAGTGGACAAATTGCCGTATTTACTAACAGCTTTTATCTTTATTTTGGATTATTCTACGGCGTAATATGAACATGCACCTAAAACCCATAAATTTGCACAAAATATAAATAGATGGCAACTGATAAAATATGGCTATCCTCACCGCATATGGGAGGATCCGAACAAGAGTTTGTTAAGCTTGCATTTGATACAAACTGGGTGGCGCCACTTGGTCCAAATGTTACAGGATTTGAGCAGGATTTAGAACAGTACCTGGATTCTGATATACATGTTGCAGCACTTAGTTCGGGAACTGCGGCACTTCACCTGGGATTGGTATTACTTGGCGTTAAGGCGGGGGATGAGGTGCTTTGCCAAAGTTTTACTTTTTCGGCGTCAGCTAACCCTATCGTTTACCTTGGGGCAACTCCTGTGTTTATTGACAGTGAGCGCGACACTTGGAATATTTGTCCGCATGCTCTTGAAGAAGCTATTGTTGACCGGATTTCAAAAGGAAAGAAGCCCAAAGCCATTATTGCAGTGCATCTTTACGGCATGCCTTTTAAAGTTGCGGAACTTCAGCGGATCTCCCAGAAGTACGACATTCCCCTTCTTGAGGACAGTGCCGAGGCTTTGGGGAGTTCTTATAAAGAACAGATGTGTGGTACGTTTGGAGATATAGGGATTCTATCATTTAACGGAAATAAAATCATCACCACCTCTGGAGGAGGGGCAATGGTGGTTCGATCGAAGGAAATGAAAGATAAAGCGGTCTTTCTAGCCACACAGGCGCGTGACAATGCGCCCCATTATCAGCATAGTGAAATTGGATATAATTATCGTTTGAGTAATATTTGTGCTGGAATTGGCAGAGGTCAGATGGAAGTACTCGACAAACACGTGCAACTTCGCAGGGCGATGAATGATTTTTACCGCGAATATTTTAAAGATATTCCAGGAGTTCAGGTTCTTTCGGAGCCGACTGATGACTATTTTTCAAATCATTGGTTGACTGCGATAACAATCAATCCCGAATTGGCGTCTGTGTCCCGCGAAGAATTGCGACTTGCGCTCGAACAGGAAAGTATTGAAAGCCGTCCGCTGTGGAAACCGATGCACTTACAACCTGTTTTTGCCAATTGTTCTTACTATGGCGGAAATGTGGCCGAAGAACTGTTTGAAACGGGGCTTTGCCTGCCATCGGGTTCGAATCTGACACATACAGACCGGAATCGTATTTTAACTGTATTTAACCGAATCTTCAAATATTAGGAAAATTCAATCTATATTAGTAAGAATTGATATATTTTTGTCGATTATACCCCTATGTGAATGCGCCAAAAAGGTCGTGATATTTTTCGGGAGTTCCTTGCAACCGTGTCGGGCAGGAAGATACGCACTTTGGGTTATCTTCCGCGCTGGATAATATTCCTGATCGACGTATTTATCGTATCGGTTGCCAGTATCGTCACGTTCTGCATTATAAGTGCTTTGAACGTTGTCTTTAATGATAGTTTAAATACTCCGTTGCGCTATTTGGCAGTCATACTGACCAATGCCGCATTCTTTTTAATTTTCAGAACGTATGCCGGAATTATCAGGCATTCTACCTTCATTGATGGTGTGAAATTATTAGTTTCCACTACCGCTTCATTTCTATTTCTTTTTATTCTGAACCTATTGTCGCCAGTTCTTCTAGGCGAAAAGCTTTTTTTGAACACGGGATTGTTCGTGAATCATATTATTTCGTTCCTGTTGTTGTTTTTATTCAGGATTTTGGTAAAATATATCTTTGAGCGATATATGCACCATGAAGATAAAAAGCGGCTTGTAAAGGCGGTAATATATGGTGCCGATGCGAATGCAATATCGGTAGCCAATGCATTGCGAACAGAAATGCCGGCGCGATTTCGGTTATTGGGTTTTATCGATAAGTTTCACCGCAGCAAGACTTCTAAAAGTATTTTGAACTTGCCGATCGTAAGTCAGACGAAAAACGTACATGTAATTCTGCGCGCCATGAAAGCCGACGCGTTGATCATTGCAGAAAAGAGTTTGACGCGGGAAGAAGTGGTTTCTATCGTGGAAGAGTGCCTTGAATATAATTTTAAGGTGTATACTGTTCCACTGATTACCGATTGGGAGGATGAACAGCAGATATCGAAGAAAGTCAAAACCTTTGAAATTGAAGATTTACTCGAGCGCAAGCCGATTGTTCTCGATATGAAATCCATATCCGGGCAGTTACAGGGAATGACAATAATGATAACGGGTGCCGCAGGGTCGATAGGCAGTGAGATTACCAGACAGGTTCTCGAATTCGGCCCTAGAAAAATCATTATGCTTGATCAGGCCGAGACGCCTCTGCATAGCCTAAAGCTCGAGATTTCTTCACTCTCGAAAAGAACCGAAATTATTTCGGTGCTGGCCGATATCCGTTCACGGGACATCCTGGAACGTGTTTTTGCAAATTATAGGCCTGATGTTCTATATCATGCTGCTGCGTACAAGCACGTCCCACTAATTGAAGAGAATCCCGAACAGGCTATTTTCACCAATATTATGGGCACAAAATGCCTTGCCGACCTGTCATTGCAATATGGTGTTAAGCGATTTGTAATGGTTTCGACTGATAAAGCTGTAAATCCGAGTAGCGTTATGGGTGCGAGTAAGCGGATTGCCGAGAAATACGTTCAGTCGTTGCAATTTCACAACGGCGATAACGTCGATGGTACCAAATTCATCACGACGCGATTCGGTAACGTTTTAGGGTCGAATGGATCCATAGTCCCATTATTTACCAAGCAAATCCTAGAAGGCGGTCCACTTACAATAACTCATCCTGATATTATCCGATATTTCATGACCATTCCCGAGGCCTGCCAACTTGTGCTTGAAGCGGGAGCCATGGGGAAAGGTGGAGAAATTTTTATATTCGATATGGGTAAACCGGTAAAAATTCTCGACCTTGCAAAGAAAATGATACGTTTGGCGGGATATAAACCCGATAAGGACATTGAAATAAAGGTTATTGGCCTGAGGCCGGGTGAAAAACTTTATGAGGAACTACTAAACGATACATCTAAAACTTTGCCTACGCATAATTTAAAGATTATGATTGCCGAAGATGATTGCGAAGAATATGAGACGGTAGACCGAATGATTCTTGATTTATTTGAAGCGGTGAGTGGTAATTCAAATGAGATTATAGTTTCAAAAATGAAAAAAATCGTTCCTGAATTTAAAAGCATGAATTCGGTGTTTGCCACATTAGATCAATAGCCATAATAATAAATAAATGAGAATAAAAATATATTATCTTTTTACCGCTTTTTTACTCGTCGCAGTACTATCTTCATGCGCTTCGCGAAAATCATTTTTGTACCTTCAGGATTCCGAATCGGTACCGTCGAAGGTGGATCTTTATGGTGGTTTGCTTGAGCCCGATGATAATCTACTTATAACGGTAACAGCTGATGAGCCCGAACTGGCTTCTCCATATAACCTCATGTTCCTGAATGCACGAAGTACCGAAACCACTACGGCCAGAAATACTGAACTGCTAACCTACCTTGTTGATGAAAAGGGAGAAATTGATTTCCCTGTTTTAGGAAAGATTAAAGTTGCCGGCATTACCAGATCTGAAGTTGAAGATAAAATTAAATTATTGCTTAAGCCGTATTTAAATAATCCCGGAGTAAATGTTCGGATAATGAATTTTAAAATATCGGTACTTGGTGAGGTCAAAACGCCTGGCCGGCAGTCTATTAGTGGCGAGCGAATAACCTTGTTGGAAGCTATTGCAGCAGCAGGCGACCTCACGGTTTATGGTAAGCGCAACAATATCATGCTTTTGCGCGAAGAAGCCGGTGTACGTACGATTGCGGAAATCGATATTACTGCAACGGACTTCATCAATTCTCCCTACTATTTTCTATCGCGGAATGACGTGGTATATGTGCAGCCGAATAAAACGCGAATCAACTCGTCTGTAATCGGTCCTAACCTGACGGTTGGAATCTCCGCTATCTCACTTCTGATAACTATTATTTCATTAACAACACGTTAGTTCACAAATGCAGACGCCAATTAGCAACCAAGACTTTCAGAAAAAGCCCATTAATTTAAAATATCAGATCGTACATTATCTGTCGAAATGGTATTGGTTTGCTCTAGGTATTATCGTTTGTCTTTTGCTGGCTTCGATATATCTTCGGTATGCCATTCCCATGTATAGTGCTTCGGCTCTTATTTTAGTGAAAGATGACAAAAAAGGTGGTATGGTATCCGATCTGGTTTCGCTTACTGAAATGGATATGATGGGGAAGGTCAAGAGTACGGCCGATAATGAAATCCAAATCATTAAGTCCAGAACGATTATTGAGCATGCCGTAAAAGAGCTGGAGCTGAATATTCGCTACTTCACCGAAGGGAATATAAAAACTTTGGAGCTATATCGAAGTACGCCAATCAAGTTGGTTTTAGACAATCCATCTCTACTGAAAAAGAATTTGCGGCTGACGGTTCAGTCTTCCGGCGGTGACTCATATACTTTATACAATGCCGACGAAGAGCTTATAGGTACATACAAATTTGGCCAACAGGTAAAACATCCGTCTTCGAATTTTACCATATTAAACACAGCCAATAGTGGAAGTTCATTGAAGGTGACGGTTACTGCGATTCCCACACTTCGAATGGCGCAAAGTTATAAAGGCCGCATCAGTGTTGGCCTGGTCGATGAAAAGACTAGTGTAGTGTCGCTTACAGTTACCGATGCAGTGCCGAAGCGGGCAGAGGAGTTCCTAAATGCGCTGATTCACAATTACAATCTGGATGCGGTAACGGATAAAGGGATGATATTCAAAAATACATCTAAGTTTATTGATGAGCGAATTGCACTTATAGAAGACGAGCTGGGCGCTGTGGAGCAAAGTGGTGAAAATTATAAAAAATCCAACCAGGTAACGGACATAGTTTCCGAAGCCGGAATGTACCTTCG
>JADMKR010000090.1 GCA_015478765.1 Flavobacterium sp. | reverse complement strand
TGCATATCCAGAATGAGCTCCGTGGTGAAAGGGGAAAATCCCGCACCTTCTGCGACGGACTGGATTGCATATCCAGAATGAGCTCCGTGGTGAAAGACGAAAATCCCGCGGTTTCTGCGAAAGACGAAAATCCTGCACTTTCTGCGAAAGACTGAATTGGATATCCAGAATGAGCTCCGTGGTGAAAGGGGAAAATCCCGCACTTTCTGCGAAAGTGCGGGATTTTTTTGTTTTCAGTGGCGCTTCGGAAACGAGTTTCCGGCGCCACTGAAAACAAAAAAATCCTGCTCAAAGAGCAGGATTTTCGTCTTATTCGTGACCTCGACTGGATTCAAACCAGTAACCTCTTGAGCCGTAATCAAGTGCGCTATTCAGTTGCGCCACGAGGCCTTAATTCGGCTGCAAATATAGGGAATATTGATTAACTTGCAAATCAAATATCATATAAATAGCATGGATTTAAAAAATTTTATACGCTCTGTAGCCGATTTTCCGAAACCCGGAATTGATTTTAAGGATATTACGCCACTGCTGAACAATCCCGCCGCCACTCAAAATTGTCTCGATCTTCTATTAAGTGGAATAAACAATGAAAAAATTGATAAGGTCGTCGCAATCGAAAGCCGCGGTTTTTTTTTCGGGACATTGCTTGCCAACCGGCTGCAAGCAGGATTCGTTCCAATTCGCAAACCGAACAAACTTCCTTTTACTACACATTCTGCTTCCTACGAGCTAGAGTACGGTACAGATACACTTCAAATGCATACCGATGCCATCAAAGCGGGCGACAGGGTGCTGATACACGATGATGTCCTTGCTACAGGCGGAACCGCAAAGGCTGCCTGCGACCTGGTTGAAAAGGCAGGAGGGATAATTGTACAATGCAATTTTTTAATGGAGCTGGCTTTCCTCAACGGTCGCGATAAAATCAAGGATAATATTGTCTTTGCTGCACTGACCTACTAATCCAGCGCCCTGGTGGTCACGTAGTACTTCCACGCAATGACAGCTTTTTGCCATTTGGTGGCTTTCGCCAAATCTAACCGCTTCCGGGTATAGTTGGGTAGAAGTAGTTTATTCAATTTGGCCAAGATCCTGAACATAGTCCGTAGTTTGATCTAAAGATAACAAAAAAGGCTGTCGATGCCGACAGCCTTCATTTTACCTTTTGTTTTCTTCGCGTGCTTTCTTAAGTTCAGCGCGTGCCTTTTCAAGTTCTGCTTTCGCGTGGCGGATTTCCTCCCGGGCTATTTCCATTTCCTTTTTTGCCTGTTCGATCTCAAGTTTGGCTTCTCCACTTTCGGCTCGTGCCCGTTCAATTTCCGGGCGGGCTTTTGCAATCGCCTCCCTGGCGCGTTCCATTTCCGGCTTAGCGCGTTCTATTTCGATTCGCGCCTGTTTAATGGCTTCTTCGGCTTGCTTCATTGCGTTTCTGGTCATTTCCTTGGTGGTAATTTGGATGATGCCATCAGATGCCTCTTCGCCCATGGCTGCAGTTGCCGCATTGGCACTAATGACACTCATCAGCGCAATCGCTTCAGGATCTATCGTTTTTAAATAATTTTCACCGTCGGCGATGCGTTTCCCGTTTACGATGATCACTGGATTTTTACCTCCGCCTACGTTTAGCGTAGGCTGGCCAACAACCTTAACGCCTGTAGCATTTTCATTACGTATTACGACAACGTCGTTTCCGTTTTCGCCGGTTGTGACAAATGAACCGCTGATCGCAACCGAACCGCCATCATCTCCATTTACCGCCACCGCGCGCTGGCTTTTCCTTTCGCTGTTATCGTTACTAATTACAACAGTCGACGGGCTTGCACCAAACCCGATATTATTGCCATTTTTGTAAAATCGCAATGGTTTGATCGGTTCGTCACTGCTAATCTGCGAAACACCTTTTTTACCGTTATTATCTTTGAAGTTGGCTTTTATGGCTATGATTTCATTGTTGCGGTTACGCTTCACTTTTGAGAATCTGAGATCGACTCCAAAAGAATCCTTCATCAACTTTTCGATGCTTTTCAGTTCGTCATCCGAGGTGTTCTTATCTATGATAACCTCGACCTTTTCCTGAATTTGCTCATGGGCCGACGCATTCGATCGACGCTCCTGGGCGATGACATTAACCTGAAAGTATAGCATGAATGCCGCCAGCATCGGCATCACTAATACATACTTCCATGAATTCTTCCTGCTTGATTGATTTTTGTTTAACATAACGATTCGTTTTTTGATTAATGATTGAAAAAAATGATTGGTGATTGAAATGCAATTATCGTGAGTGGTAATTTTTAAAAGGGTCAGCTGGTACGATTTTACATCAGCTACGGCTTTTGTGGCTTCACTGTCGGCTATGAATTCGAGGTTCTGAAGCATCGCTTTTTTATACAGCCATGCAAACGGACTGAACCAAAATACGATACAAAATAACCTTCCCAATAAAACATCGGCTGAATGCCATTGCCGGCTATGGACTTTCTCATGTTCCAGGATGTTCTGCAGCTCCGAAACCGAGTACAGTGATGAGTTGTAAACGATTGTGTTGAACCAGGAAAAAGGGGAGATGTTGCCTGGTACGTCAACAAACTTAAATCCGCTTTCACATATGACCTGTTTATTGGCGAGCATTTTATGCAATGCCCACAATTCGATCAGAAATTTCAAAAGGCAGATCGCGAATCCTGTCAGATAGATGGCAATGACCAAAAAATCCCAGTCGAAAGATGCGGTTTCGGCAAGTGGTACGGCGGCGTCAAAGGAAACCGGTTCGTAAGTCGTGGTCGAAGCTTCAACCCATACAATTCTGTCGAACGTAACTAACGGCAGTATCACTGAAGTAATGAGTCCGCCCAGTAAAAAACCGCGATTGCTCCTGAAAAATGTTTCATTGCGCAGCAACGCATAATATGCAATAATGAAAACCGCCATCAAAGCAGCCGATTTCATGATATAAAGGTAGAGTGCGTCCATTACTTTTTATTTTCGATCATATCTAAAATTTCCCGCAACTCGGCCGCAGAAATCTTTTCCTCCTTCGCAAAAAACGAAACCATGCTTTTATACGAACTGTTGAAATACGTATCGATCGCAGTCTTCATAAAGCGCTTTCGGTAATCCTCCTTCCTTATGATCGGATAATACTGATGCGTATTTCCAAAGCTGTTATGCGCCACATAGCCTTTCTCCTCAAGATTGCGCACAATGGTCGACAACGTGTTGTAATGCGGCTTATCATCTGTAATCTCGGCCATCACATCCTTCACGAACGCCTTTTCAAGATTCCACAAAATGTGCATGATTTCTTCTTCCTTATTGGTCAGTCTTTGCATAATTGATTTTTTTAGGCGTTCCCTTCGGGCGGGCTATCCGCTGCTATCTTTTGTGCGCTGCGCCCTGCACAAAAAGGATATCCGCTTCTATCCCTAACGCAATTAGAGCATTACGAATATAACTAGATTTTTAGTTACAAAACTACAAACGTAGTTAATTTAACATTATTGTAGCAATGTGAAGTAATTATCGGCGCTCGTCCGATGTCAGTTTGATAAGGTAAACCGCGCAGCCTGCGGCCAGCACACCCAGGGTTCCCATCACAAACCAATTGGCTTTGTACCCCGAATAAGCGATTATTTCCATACCCGATTTTGAACTCATGATATGCGCCAAGCTGAAACTCATGGTATATAACGCCATATAGCGTCCTTCATGGCCACGCGGTGCACGGTTCATTGCAAAAGAATTGCTGAACGGGAATGCGAACATTTCGCCGAAAGTCAAAAATAAAATGCTAATAATAAGTATTCCGGCCCAAACATCAATCAATAGCAAGTAGAAGCTGATCGACATCATCAGCGCACCCCACAAAACTATTTTCAGTTTATCGACATTCTTGCGCTCAAAATAACTAACAATCGGCATTTCCAGAAAAAATATCAGCAAGCCGTTCAGCGTCATCAGCAAACCTGTCTGGAATTCGGTCAGGCCAAATGCTTCGTGGTGATAAAGCGGCAATGTCGTGAATAACTGAAAGAATATCATTGCGGTCGCGAAACTTATAAAAAGGAAAATCCAAAACGGGCGGTCCTTGAATACCGACGGCACCGCTGTCATTTCTGAATGGTCGCTTTCGCTGATAGCTGGTTTTTTCTTTTCCTTTACAAGAGCGGCAAATATCAGGATCGAGATTATGCACGACGATCCATCAACATAGAATAATCCCTCATAGCCAATTCCCATAATGATTAGTCCGCCCAGCGCCGGACCGGCAGCAAATCCCAAATTGACAGCCAATCGAACCAATGTAAGCGCCCGCGTCCTGTTCTCCGGTTTTGCATACGCGCCCAGCGAAACAAACATCGCCGGCCGGAACATATCGGCAATCACCATTATGATAAACATCATGGTACACAATCCCCAAAATGTGGTGATCTGCGGAATTATATAGAACATGAGACCGCTGGTAAACAAACTGAAAACCATCACTTTATAAAACCCTATCTTATCCGACAGTTTACCGCCCAGCCAGGAACCCAGCATCGATCCGCCGCCAAATGCAACCATGATCCAACCTACTTCACTATAGCTGAACATCAGTTCTTCCTTTAAATATTTGGATAAAAAAGGAAGTACCATTGTACCGGCGCGGTTAATGAAAGTGATTGTGGCAAGAATCCAGACCTCGCGCGTAAATCCCCGAAAATTATTGATGTATCTCTTAAAAGCGCGGCCCAGCATAGCGTAAAATTGGTTGCAAAGTTACGAAGGTTAAGCCAACTTTAATATATCAATGGGACCTTGATCGCCATGGTTTTGCTATTTTTGCCAAAACAATTCCGATGAGATTATTTGTGGTCCTTTTCCTTTTTTCTGCTTTAAGCATCTCGGCGCAGCAGCAGTTTTCGGCCGATTCAATTATAGCATTCCAACGCGATATGAACCTGAAATTCATCGATTCGGTCACATCACCATTAACTCCGGTCGACCGGCATATGTTTACCGGACTAAACTTTTTTGTACCCGACAGCACCTACTCCGTAAAAGCCAAACTCGTCC
>JADMKR010000089.1 GCA_015478765.1 Flavobacterium sp. | reverse complement strand
AAACCACCAGATCGAACATCACATTTTCCCGAATATTAGTCACGTTCATTATGGCAAGATCGCCGAGATCGTGAAACAAACCGCCAAAGAATGCAACCTGCCATACCACGAGTTTAAATCAATGCGAAGTGCGGTAGTAGCACACTTCAAACACCTGCGGGATCTTGGAGTAAAACCCGAATTGCAGGCGTCATAGTCCTTACAAACCAAACAAACAAGTAATGAATAACGTTCTTTCCGACAGAATTAACAGCCTTTCAACATCTCAAACCCTCGCGATGGCGGCCTTGGCCCGCGAACTAAAATCTCAGGGCAAAGACATCATCAGCCTTAGTCTGGGTGAACCCGATTTCAATACGCCCGACTTTATAAAAGACGCCGCTAAAAAAGCAATCGACGAGAATTACAGTACGTATTCGCCCGTCGATGGCTACGTCGAACTCAAACAGGCTATCTGCAAAAAATTTAAACGCGACAACAATCTCGATTATACACCGGCAAACATTGTAGTCTCGACCGGTGCAAAACAGGCACTTTACAATATCGCACAAGTAATGCTGAACGAAGGGGACGAAGTGATCCTTCCATCTCCATATTGGGTCAGCTATTACGAAATAATCAAACTTTCAGGCGGCGTTCCAGTCGAAGTGCCAACCACTGTCGAAAGCGATTTCAAGATCACACCACAACAACTAGAGGCCGCGATCACACCACGCACAAAAATGATTTGGTACAGTTCGCCATGCAATCCAAGCGGATCGGTTTTCAGCCGCGAAGAGCTGACCGAACTTGCGGAAGTTTTAAAAAAACACCCGAACATCTACGTCGTTTCCGACGAAATTTACGAACACATCAATTTCTCCGGAACTTTTTGCAGCATCGCATCGATTCCCGGAATGTTCGATAGATCGATCACCGTCAATGGCGTTGCCAAAGCATTCGCGATGACGGGCTGGCGAATCGGATACATCGGCGCACCCGAATTCATCGCCAAAGCCTGCACCAAAATGCAGGGCCAGGTCACCAGCGGAGCCAACAGCATAGCGCAGCGCGCTACAATTGCGGCCGTCGAAGCCGATCCGAGTGTATTGAACCACATGGTCGAAGCTTTTCATAAACGGCGCGATCTTGTAGTTTCGCTGATCGAAGACATACCCGGCTTAAAATTAAACGTTCCCGAAGGCGCATTCTATGTTTTCCCCGATGTTTCACACTATTTCGGAAAAACACTGCGCGGCACAAAAATCGAAAATGCCGATGACCTTGCAATGTACTTCCTCAGCGAAGCCAATGTCGCCACCGTCACGGGAAGCGCGTTCGGCAACCCCGAGTGCATCCGCATCTCGTACGCGACCAGCGAAGACCACCTCACCGAAGCACTACGCCGAATCAAAGAAGTTCTTTCATAAATTTGCCCCTTTATCGGGGCTTTTTTAATTTTGGCGCGACCACAAGGGTCGGGCTGTTCGCTATAGCCACGATAAAAAATCGCGGGCTGCCGCTGCCATCCCTCGCGCGGGCGCCACCCTCAAACCACTATTATGACTAAAAAAATATTATTGCTCGGTTCGGGCGAACTCGGAAAAGAATTCACGATCGCGGCCCAGCGAATCGGACAAACCGTCATCGCCGTCGACAGCTACGAAAACGCACCCGCGATGCAGGTCGCCAATTCATTCGAAATCATCAACATGCTCGACGGCGCCGCCCTCGACCGCATCGTAGCCAAACACCAACCCGATTTTATCGTCCCCGAGATCGAAGCCATCCGCACCGAGCGATTTTACGATTACGAAAAACAAGGGATTACGGTGGTGCCATCGGCGAAGGCGGCCAATTTCACGATGAACCGAAAAGCGATACGCGACCTCGCCGCTAAAGACCTCGGATTAAAAACCGCCGATTACCGCTATGCAACCTCGGCAGCCGAATTGCGTGCCGGAGTCGAATCGGTCGGAATGCCATGCGTTATAAAGCCACTGATGTCATCATCTGGCAAAGGTCAATCCACGATCAAAACCACTGAAGATATTGACAAAGCATGGCAATATGCGGTCGACGGTTCGCGCGGCGATGTGGTGGAAGTAATTGTAGAGGCATTCGTCAAATTCAACTCCGAAATCACGTTATTGACGGTTACACAAAATAACAACCCCACGCTTTTCTGCGCGCCAATAGGCCACCGTCAGGAACGCGGCGATTATATCGAAAGCTGGCAACCGGCCGTGATAGCCGACAAGGATTTGTACGAAGCGCAGGACATGGCCGAGAAAATCACTGAAGCACTCGGTGGCGCGGGATTATTTGGAGTCGAATTTTTCCTGACTGACGATGGCGTCTACTTCTCCGAATTGTCGCCACGCCCGCACGACACCGGAATGGTGACCTTAGCCGGCACGCAAAACTTTAATGAATTTGAACTGCATTTAAGAGCGATAATGAGTCTGCCGATCTTTGAAATCAAACTCGAAAAAGCCGGAGCCAGCGCTGTGATACTCGCATCAGAAAACTCAGCCTCTCCCCGTTATGAAGGTTTTGAAGAAATTGCCTCGTTACCCAACACCGATTTCCGTATTTTCGGAAAACCCACTTCGCGGCCTTTTCGCCGAATGGGCGTGGCTTTGGTCAACGGCGCTTTGGATACTCCGATTGCCGAACTTGTCCAAAAAGCGTCTGATGCATCCCATTTGATCCGGATTTCTTCCTAGGGAATTCTGCTCTTGAAAAAATTCTTATTTTTGTCAGGATTTGGTGCAGGGTTTAGGATCTGATGGCCGACCGCTGAATACTGACATTTGAATGCTGACATCTGAACGCTTCCTCTAACCCAACTTTCAAACTTTAAACTTTCCAACTTTAAACTAAAAACATGAAAGCATATATCTTCCCCGGACAAGGCGCCCAATTCACAGGAATGGGTAAAAATCTTTATGACGAAAGCGCATTCGCCAAAGAACTTTTTGAACAGGCCAATGAAATTCTTGGTTTCCGCATCACCGACATCATGTTTGAAGGCACGGCCGAAGAACTTAAAGAAACCAAAGTCACACAGCCTGCGATTTTTCTACATTCGGTTATTTTGGCGAAAACATTGGGCGATGATTTTAAGCCGGAGATGGTCGCCGGACATTCATTAGGTGAATTTTCGGCATTGGTAGCCAACGGTGCATTATCATTTGAAGACGGTTTGCAATTGGTTTCAAAACGAGCAATGGCAATGCAGCGCGCCTGCGAAATAAAACCTTCAACAATGGCCGCAGTATTGGGATTGGATGATAAAATTGTGGAAGATGTTTGTGCTTCGATTGACGGCATTGTCGTGCCGGCGAATTATAATTGTCCGGGGCAGCTTGTGATTTCCGGAGAAACCTCAGCAGTCGAAAAAGCATGCGAGGCGATGAAAGCAGCGGGTGCGAAAAGAGCATTGCTATTACCTGTTGGCGGGGCTTTCCACTCGCCTATGATGGAACCCGCCCGCGAAGAACTCGCCGCAGCTATTGAAGCTACAACTTTTGCGGCACCATCTTGCCCCGTGTATCAAAACGTAACTGCCACCGCTGTTTCGAATCCTGATGAAATAAAGAAAAACCTGATCATCCAACTGACGGCGCCGGTTAAATGGACGCAATCGGTTCAACAGATGATTAAAGACGGTGCGACATTGTTTACTGAAGTCGGTCCCGGGAATGTGTTGCAGGGATTGGTTAAGAAGATTGATAAAGAGGCGGAAGTGGCGAGTGCGTAATTAGTTGGCAGTCACAGTTTGCAGTCACAGTTTGCAGTCGCAGTCGCAGTTTTCAGTTCGCAGTCGCAGCCGCAGTGGGCAGTCGTAGTTTTTAATTTGTAATAAGATAAAAGCCGGAGTTTCCGAATTTGCTCAAAGTTCGGTCAGTATCATCATGGGACGGGCAAACGAATTTTTGAGGATGATGCAGCATATAATTAATTAATTTGCCGCATTCCTTACATTGATTGGTGAGTCGGTGGTAATCTTGATCGCTAACATATCCGCACTTTAAAGCAAATTCAAGCCAGACTGTTGTCTCAGAACATTCAGCATCAGAATCAGACAATTTGCTAATGAAATGTTTTACGTATAGTCGTTTTCTATAGGCTTCGGCTAAATTCGCACAGACGCTGCGTGATGATCTGCGGATTTGATCAGTTAGGGCATAACGCTCTTCGGCAGGGAAACTCTTTGAAATTTCAAAAATTTCCATCGCTAAGTCAAAAGACTTTTGATATGCCAGAAGTTCTTTAAAGTCCATAATGCCTAATTTTTACTACAACAGCATCAAAACCGAGACTACCCATTTCGACTAAGACTGGAAACTGAGACTGAAAACTGACACTGAAAACTCCCTATTGCCCCCTAATCTTCCTCTCCCACTTCCACGCGCTCGCCATCGCATCATCCAGTGTTAATTCTGATTTCCAGCCAAGGACATTGTTGGCTTTATCCGTATTTGCGAATGCTTCGACTACGTCTCCGGCGCGGCGGCCTACGATTTTGTAAGGCAGTTTCTTACCGCTGACTTTTTCAAACGAATGGATGACTTCAAGCACCGTGCTTCCTGTGCCGGTCCCGACATTGAAAACTTCAACCTTATCGCTATTCTTCCTGTTTATCAGGCGTTGCAGGGCGATCACATGCGCTTTGGCTAAATCGACTACGTGGATATAATCGCGAATGCAGGTTCCGTCGCGGGTGGGATAATCATCGCCAAAAACCGACAGTTCTTTGCGCAATCCCATGGCGGTTTGGGTAATGAAAGGCACCAGGTTTTGCGGAACACCGATTGGCAGTTCACCAATTTCAGCCGATTCGTGCGCACCGATCGGATTGAAATATCGCAATAGTATGGCGTTTATTTCAGAAACCCTGGCAGCGTCGATAATGATTTCCTCACCTATTTGCTTTGTATTTCCGTACGGCGACATTGCCGACTGGATTGCCGCATTTTCGGTAATTGGCATTTCGGCGGCCTGTCCGTAAACGGTGCACGACGAGCTAAAAATTAAGTTGGCCGATTCCAATTGCTGCATTTCCTGCAGGATGTAAACGAGTGTATTAATATTATTCTCGTAATAAAGTAACGGATTTTCGACGCTCT
>JADMKR010000088.1:2702-5133 GCA_015478765.1 Flavobacterium sp. | reverse complement strand
GATCTGCGGATTCGCTTCGAACTCGGCGCGAATATCCTCAAGTAATTGCTTTCCACGATCGCCGCTGTTTCCAACAAGCACCACGTAAACAGGCTCGCCATTGATCCACAACCAAAACGGCAGCAGTACATCATTTACAACCGATTTCGATAAAGCACGGCCCCACTCAGCAAAGCCTTTGAAAGTTTGATTTTTTCGGACTTTCTCGGTGAAATCAATATGAAAGGCGGGCGTTACTGAAGTGGCATAATGCGGAAAATACCGCTGCACCATAAAAGCAAAATCTTTCTTTGCGCGTTCGATTGCCTCCTTGCGCTCCTTGTCCGTCTCATACGGATTAATGGCGCTGGATGCCGCGATAAGATCGAGCTGCTTTTTATAGCGTTCAACGGTTAATTTGTCCTGTCTTTTCATTTCCTTTTCACGCCAGATGAATGGCCTATGAGCTTGTGATTAATCCTGTTTTTGTCAAAATCATAGAAGTAATTTGCCACAGTATAGGTTTGCGTACGTCCGTTTTCCTTTACGGAAAAGGTTTCGCCAATCTGCCTTTTAACGCCCTTGCGAAGAAAGTACGTGCCTATTTCTAAATAGTATTGATTACGAGGTGCTTTTTGCACCATTAGGCCGATCAGGCGTTTAAGTAGTCTCATATAGTTATCCGAGTTTTTGTGCTACGTTTTGTAAATGCGCTTTTTGGAAGTCAAGCGATTTTATAAAAAGGTCTTTGTCCCAATTTTGAAGCTCCTGAAAAATGTCTTCCATCACTTCGAGGTAGGTCGATAGTGACACTTTGAAATTCTTCTCCATCTTTTCGAGGGCTTTTTGGTACATGGCAACTTCCTGCGATACTGAGATACGCTCTTTCCAAAGCTGCATAGATTTTGCTTTGTCTCCTTGTGCCTCTGCGATTCTACTTTCCTCGAGAAGTGCTAAGCTTGTTTCTGACAGTTCACCAATTAACTTCTTAATACTTTCGGCGCGGTTGGCAGAATTATTCAATCGGGCATCCCGCTCTTCTTTCCAATGAAATTTGGCGACCCATTGCCCGACGGTCTTTTCAGTAATGCCGAGGTCAAAAGCGATTTCCTTTTGGCTTTTGTATAACTCCACAAATAGCTTGCGGGCAACCTCCCGCTCTTTCTCTTTTGCCATTAATAAAATATCATTTTATACCATTTTACAGTACAAAAGTGGCCTCTTTTGAGAGTGCAAAAAAAAAGTGTTTCCGTGTTAGGAAGTTATTGATACTGAATTGAGTACAACCCGCCCCCAATGCGGAAAGCCGATTTTTTTTGCCATTAAAATCAACCAAAATTTGCAACCACTTACACAGTCAAAACTATCATCTACTGCATGCAAACACAAAATGTCTAACACGTGAAAAGAAATCAAATACCTGCATTAGCCGCCTTCCTTATAATGGCGATCGGAGCGATGGATGTCCAAGCGATGTCTACAAAATATCCGTTGTCGATTACAGCTGAGGCAAACGACCAGGTGGCCGAAATCAGAATCACCGGAGTCATTCACCAATGGCAAAATTCGGCCGATGCATTTAAGCGCAAAATCGACGACCTTCTCGCCAAGGGCATCAAGGACGTCACTTTATACATCAACACGCCCGGAGGTTCCGTTTTCGAAGCCAATGAGATTGCCAACGAAATCAAACGCTTTCCCGGAAAGATTACAGGATTTGGCGGTGCGCTCGTAGCATCTGCCGGTTCTTACCTCGCTATCGAGTGCGACACCTTTGAAATGGCCGAAAACGGTCAGTATATGTATCATAAGCCCAAAGGCATGATTCAGGGCAATGAGGATGAAGTCGCGTCCAACCTTCAACTGCTTAAAAACCTTACCGCGCAATACCGAAAAAAGTACTCCGAAAAGACCGGAATGGCTGAGGAGGTTATCGAAGCGAACTGGGTAAAAGGCGACGTATGGCTTTCTGCTACCGACGCCAAAAAACAAGGATTCATAACGTCGGTTACTGAGCGCAAGACCGAAGTCACCAAAGACACGCAGGCGATGTTCGAAGCTTGTGGTGCGCCAAAAATCCCCGAGACTGTACAATCAAACTCTAATACAAATATGAAAAACCGCAACCAGATCATCTCTGCGCTGAAGCTTCCTGCTGATGCCACTGATGAACAAATCGAGCAGGCTACAATTGCCGCGATGAAAAAAGCCGGTGAAGCAGAGAGTCTGCAAACCGAAAAGGATACGAAGCAAAAAGCTGACGCTGTTGCCATCGTTGACCAGGCGATCACCGACAAGAAGATCACCGCCGACCTAAAAGACAAGTATGTCGCGCTGATGGAAGCCGATTTCGACAACACCAAAGCAATTTTGGAGTCGTTGCAGCCCGTAGGTAAAGCATCAGACCATTTAGACATGACTGCCGGCGCATCAGCTGAAGGTCGTGAGAAAT
>JADMKR010000088.1:0-2692 GCA_015478765.1 Flavobacterium sp. | reverse complement strand
CCAAAGACCCGAACGCCTTGACTGAAATGATGGTCAAAGAACCCGTGAAATTCAAAAAGCTCGAGGACGAGTATTTTGGTAGCTAATCCACCACGAAAGAAAAATCGCAAAAACCAAACATTTATTTAAACCCTTTTTAAACCAATATGAAAAACCTATTTAAACTATTCTTTGTCGCAGTATTGATGCTGGCGGCAACTACGGTGGCAAACGCTTTCGGAATGTCTTCCGGTGAAGGTGTGGCAATGGCCGTAACACCTGTGGCACTTCCCTTGTTGAACCAACAGGCAGAGAAGGAAATGATCAAGCAATTTCGTCACGATAATTCTTGGTTGGCCGAGTTGAAGTCAAAAAACCAGTGGGTAAACAACGATGTAATAAAGATACCGAAGCAGGGAGCCGCACCTTCGGTATTGATCAACAACCAAACGTATCCAATTGCTAAATCGACTCGCGAGGACAGCCACGTAGTAATTTCGTTGAACAAATACGATACGACTAATACCATCGTAACTGAAGACGAATTGTACGCACTTCCATACGAAAAAGTGAGCGATGTTCAAACTCAGCACCGCTCGGAATTGGAAGACGTTACCGCACAGCACGCACTTCACAGTATTGCGCCGTTGGCTCATTCAGGCACTACGCCAGTACTTACAGTGACAGGAACAGCGGTAGGTGGTCGACCAACATTACAGTCGAAAGATTTGATCACACTCAAAACAGCACTTGATAAATTGAACGTACCTGCTGTTGGCCGAATCCTGGTACTTTGCCCGGAGCACTATGCTGACTTAATGGCTGAAGACAGAATATTTTATCAGCAGTATCATAATGCGACTAATGGCACTTTATCAAAAAGCTATTACGGTTTTACTGTTTACCAAAGTAACTACAACCCGACCTACAACGGTGATAGCGAGAAAGTGGCTTTCGGCGCGACACAGGGTGCAAAAGTGGCTTCTATCGTTTTCCACAAGAACACAGCAGTTAAAGCTACAGGAAATATTCAGCGATTTGCTCGCCCTTCTGAGCTTGATCCTGAGAACAGAGAAAACACTGTCGGCTTCCGTCTTTGGTTTGTGGCAGTTGCCATCCGTGACGAAGGTGTTGGAGCATTAATCGGATAACCCTTAAAAAGTAGCACGATGAACAAATACCTTATGAACGCCAGCGTCGCATTTGCACTTGTCTATGCGGCGACAATGGAAGCGGAAGTCTCAGACACCCGCACCATCATAACGATCCCAATGACCGGAAACGGAGCATTGTCGTTGTCAGCCGATTCTAAACCAAGCATCGGCGACGAAATCATCCTGAAGGTGTCCAGCGATGGCACCGCACGTGACCTGACTTTCGGTACCGGCTTTACCGCCCCAACCCTAAGCGGCACGATCAGCAAGACAAAGGTGTTGAGCCTTGTCTATGACGGCACCAGCTTTATCGCCACAAGCGCGGCGGTGCAGATCAACTAATAAGAAATAAGTATATATAATGAAGGCCATACTCACTCGGCAGTCTGCAAATTCCAAACAAACAATAGGCACGCTCGAATTGTTTGCCGCGTGTGGCCAGTTGCTTATGAGCTGCAAAACGCTCGAGCTTCCATGGCTCAACAACGCAAGGCAAAAGAGCTGCATCCCCAAGGGAAATTATAAAGTAGTTGCACGCACTTCGCCCAAGTATGGCCTTCATTTTTTTGTAACCAATGTGCCTGGTCGCGACATGATCTTGATACACCACGGGAATTATCACACCGATATACTGGGCTGTATCCTCGTAGGAGCCGCACATACCGATATCAACGGCGACAAGCTACCGGATGTGACCTCAAGTAAGGTTACGATGCAAAAGCTTACCAAATTGGCGCCGCAGGGCTTTGAATTAACGATACGATGAAAAAGACAATCTTTTGCTGGTTTGCATTTTTACTGATCCTTTTATGGATGACAAGCTGCCGTAGCAAAAAGGCTGTCGTGATTACCGAGACCAAAACCGAGTTCATCACCGAAACGCTCCGGGATACTGTATTCCAGATCGAGAAGGACTCGAGCCATTACCGCGCTCTTTTGGAGTGCATCAACGGCAAGGTCGTGATCAAGGAGTCAACCGCCCAATCAGGTAAGTTCTTGAAAGCCCCGAAAGCGGCCATCGTAAACAACGAGCTGACCGTGGATTGCGAAAGCGAGCTGCAAGAGCTTCGAGCCCAACTGAAGGACAAAACGATCACGCGGGAATCATCGAAAGAGGTCCCGGTGTTTATCGAGAATGACCTGACGTTTTGGGAGGAATTCCAAATATGGGCCGGACGCATTTTGTTGGCTCTTTTAATAATCCTGGTAATACGCTGGGCAATCAAAAAACAACTATCTGCCTACGGGCTTTAAACCAATTAAAATGGCAAAGAAAATTTACACCCAAGAGGAATTACAGGCACGTGCGAACGATGCCCTTAAGCAGTTCCCGACAGTCAATAAGGTTTACGCAACTGTCGACGGAAACGTCTTTGTTGACAAAAACCGCGCTGAACTACATGCAGGTCCAAAAGGCCGCGTTTTGCCGTTCGAGCGCACTATCGAAGTCGCACCGCGCGAATATGACCTGAACGCTAAAGACACTATTGCAGCGATCAAGGCCACCGCGAAAATTGAAGATTTGGAAGCTTTCAAATCTGACGAGCGCAAAAGCGTGA
>JADMKR010000087.1 GCA_015478765.1 Flavobacterium sp. | reverse complement strand
AACCAGCCGTTAATTGAATAAACTTACCTTTGATCTTGCAATTTTTTAAGATTTTTGCATTCTCTATTCCGTAAGCTATTAATACACTTGGTGCGCCTGCATTAGCTTTTGCTCTTGATCCATCAACGTGATGAAAATGCAATCTTCCCTCAATAAATAATACAGCATCTGCATTATTCCATACATACTCAAAAAACATTTTCGTTTCCGTTCGAGCGAATATTAGAGCAATTCCGTTGTCGTGTTCTGCTAATTTTGAAAGCCACTTACTTGCTTCAAGTCCATAAGGTGGATTACACCAAACACGACCTTCCCAGTCTTGAATTAGTCCATTATCATTAATAGTGAAATGTTTTTTTGCTGTATTCCAAGGTCTGTTAATTGGACTACAAGGATCTAAATCAAAATCTCCTAATGATTTTATTATTTCAGGCGGCGTAAGCCATTCATCTTTTAGCATTTTAGCAGATTGATGAGATCCTATTCCTTTCCTAATATTTATAGTTTCCATGCTTGTTTTATTAAATTACTACGTCGTATAACACAGTATAGGCAAAAGAGCGGTTGAACGGCTTGAATCGAATTTTCTGCTCGAAAATCCGCTCCTTCGCCTATACTCTCAACGTTATGTGCAAGCCTAAGAAGCATCATCGTCCGCTTTTGGCTCAGGTTTCCAATCACCATCAGCATCTAAATGAATAGGCGGCCAACCGTGTTTTCTAACCATTAACATTCTCATAAATCTGCTCCATATTTTTACCAAACCATTTACAGCAAAATAGGCCGCTCCGTTTAGTAATATCATCATTCCTACAAATGGCCAAAAGCCACTAAATGCGATTTCAATTATTTTGTTTATCATTCTATTTAAGTTTGTGGGAAGGCCAGCACATAACAGCACATAGGCAATATGGCGGGTTCTCGGTTAATATTAAGTTTTGTTTTTCAAATCAAGTTTAGTTCTTACAGAAGGTTCAGTGTTCCAAAATCCGCCACATCGCCTATCTGCATCACGTTATAGCCAATGCTACGGAACTACATAAGCCACCTGAACAGGAAATCGATCTCCTTTCAGATAGAGTGGATGCTTTGGCGTTCCGTCTTTTGATAATTCCAGATAATGAAGCTTTAGCCAGGCAAAATCCAATAGTTTGTACGGATTTTGATTTTTCAAAAGCTTGTGTAGGATCGGTTTGTTTCCCCACGCACAAATTATCGTAGTAACTTCATCAGATAATTTTCGAGTATGCCAAATATTCTCATCACCAAACGGATTGCCAATTTTCAGCAAGTCTTTGGGGTTTGTTGCCCGGAAAGAAAATAAATTGCATACGAATAAACCGCCATAACCCCATGTTTTTGCAAAAGCAATACAGCGCCTAATCGTTGGATCATCTTTACTTGCATCAGCGGTTGATGGATTAAGCATAATAAACATCACTTTGGGCTTGCTTTCATCCCAAACTCGAGTAAGAGAATAGCGGTAATTTCCACATTCGGAAATAACAGCACTGGCTATAACCGGCGATAAGCAAGATTGCTGCATTTCTGCATCGTCGGAAAATAAATTGGTAGTTGAAAATTTGTTCATCGTTTTAAGTTTTTTCTAAGTTGTCGCAACCTCGCCTATCGCTGGCACGTTAAGCTTTATGCCACTCGTCTTCAAAGTAGCGTTGGTTAATAAATGTGGCGAGCATCGCCTTTCCGGTGCGCTTGCGGGTGAGGTAAAGAAGGTAGCCTGGTATTGCGATGAAGCACTTGATTCGGTCGGCTTCGTTGAGTTTATTGAACGCCTTTTCAGCCGAAACCCTTTTTACTTTGTGATCGTACAGCTCCCAGAGCGCATCAAAGGATATATCTGCCGCAGATCGTTCGACTACGAACACTTTGGTATATTTTGGCAGCTTCATCCACACCTTTTGCATTACGGCCTCAGTAGCGGGAAAGTTGATCGAGAACAGCCAACCAACCTGTTCGTCGTTCAATTGCCCCTCGGCAATTTCAAAGCCGCGCAAATGGCCGTTTAAATCGTATTTAAACAGGAATACAAGTCCGATGGTTTTGCCTTTGGCGCGGTAAGTGGATACTTGTGTCATGGTGTATCTGAAGAATAAAGTGCAGTTGCATATTCATTTAATGCCGCTCGTAATTCCCTGAACCCGTCACACTCATTGTCATACACACAATTAGATAACTCTGACATTTCGCAGAGATGTGATATCCTTATGTCGGTGGTGTCTACCCAAGGGTTGCGGTTGAAGAAGTTCAAAGCAGCCCGGTGTACTTTCTTGACCTCTTCTCCCAAATACCAGCTATGCTCGTTGTGATCTAGTTGCCGTATCGTTAGCATTGCCGTTGCAAACTTTTCTCCAAGGCTCGGTCCTGTGGTCATTTGTCCGTTCCGCGCTTTCATGCCTCTACATTTTGAAGTTCGTGATAGATCAAAAAGTTCTTGTCAAGTGCGTACTCCAGTTCGAGCTGTGCGCCTTTGCTATGCACTGAGCAGGGCATCATGTAAATGGCGTCGCATTCCGCGAGCGCGGCAAAGCATAAGTCCATTGCATCCTGCCACGGCGTTGCCGGGTCTTTCACAACCTCCATCGGGTTGACAACTTCAAAGCCCCGGTTCTCGAGTGATTCCTGCATTACTGCAAACTTGTAACGGCATTCGGCCAGGTTCTCGCCTGTCACTTTGCCAGCGATGTAAATTTTTGTCATGATAACTGTTGGTTTAAATTAGTATTGATAAGCCGGAGGACGTTCCGGTCGTATTCGTTTAGTGGATGGTCCATCGCAATAGTGATGAACCGCTCGAGATAGTGCGCCTCGAAATATTCAAGTGAAAAGCCATGCTTTTTTACCGTACTCCGGTGGAAGATTGTGGGCGGGACAATCGACAACTCAAGCTGCTTTTTTTTGAATTTCAGCGATACTCGATCCAGCACGTTGCGGGCAACTTTAATCTCACGAGTGCGCTGTGCAGGATCATAGCCGAGAGCGTTGAAAGAATACACAAGTGCGCTGAGTTGCTTTTCGGATAATTGAAGTTTGATTTTCATATTAGCAGTTGGTTTCGGGTTCGTCTAATTCTTCATCGCATTCTACACATGCCCGGACGGTGACTTCGCATGTTGCGGTAACATTTAGCACTTTGATATAATGGTCGGTGTGCTCGCAGGGGAATTCGCGTTCCATGATTATTTGTATTTGTGATTCACGATGCCTGTAAGCGCGACAATGGTTTTGGAAACTTCCTTCTCGGTCATTTCAAGTAATGGCTTGCGCACGGGTGCCTTTTCGCTTTTGAGCCAATTGGAGAACCGCTCGAGATCGGCGACTTCGCCAAAGGTGTCGTGTTCGGTAGTCCATTGCGCCTGTCGTAATAGCGACAGTATGGTGCGGTGCTGTTGATTGTTCTTTTTGAACAAACCCCAGTTCTCGTTACTCTGCGGCTTTGCCGACTTGTAATTGTCGATCGCGCTGCCGGAGCCGGTATAGGTGATGGGTTTAGTTGCTGTCATCATTTAAAAATTTTGCTCCGGCCTTTGACTCGAACAAAGGCGTTTTGCCTATCCGGAGGATATTACCTAAATCGGTAATAATTCGTTTTATTCCTGAATTACGGAATACGTGCGGCGATTGCTCTTGCCAATCCAAAGAGCCATAACCCGATTGCTGTACCCACAATGAAAGTAATCGGGAACCACAGCGGGAAGGATGCTTTAAACCAACTCCAATCGGCGAGTGGGCCTGTTATTTTCAGCACGGTAAAAATGACTGTGAGAAGTAACAGGAATGCGATCATGCCGTATGCGCGTCTTTCCTTACTCATGGCTCTTGCGGGATTTGCGCTTTTCGCGGTGGCTGAAATATGTTTCCCTTGCGGCCAGTAAAATCAGACTGAGAAAGGCCAACGAGCCGAGGGTTCCCAAGACCATGCAAACGGCCATAAAAATCTCCTGTGCTTTAGTTACTGTTTCCATCTTCCGTTAGTTTAGTGTCACTGAAAAAATTGAATT
The DNA here is from genome assembly GCA_015478765.1 of Flavobacterium sp. Taxonomy (GTDB): domain Bacteria; phylum Bacteroidota; class Bacteroidia; order Flavobacteriales; family Flavobacteriaceae; genus Flavobacterium. The sequence goes on along the minus strand of JADMKR010000087.1, from coordinate 1,133 downwards.
CGAAGCCGGCAGGAAAGTCCACAGCCGACATGGAGAGTGGCACGGTTTGCCATTTGCCATCCTTGCCTAAAACCGAAGCTTCGACAAACCAGCAAGAGCGCACAGGTTTGTATGATTTCACGATGATATCAACACCATCAGTAAACTCCGGGCTATTGAATTTGGACGTCATTTTTTGCAGCTCCATCACACGGTTTGCTTTCAGGTTGTCTTTGGCATCCTTTTTCAAAAGGAAGTTGATCGACTCGACCAGTTTTGCCGAATCCTCGTTGGTGGCCAATGATTGCAGGAATGTGTTTACTTTGGCGATTCCCGCGCTGGCGGTATCGTCCCAACCATCTGTTTGCCGGTACCCGATGGTGATGCTGTACTTTTCATCGGTAAAGGTGTGCGAGGCTTGTTTTTCTTTGATCTCGTAGGCTGCGGCCTTGAGTTCCATCACATCCTTAAAATAGTTGAAAATGCGTCCTTTCAAATCCTTCATGTAGTTGGATGCATACATGATCTCGTCAAAGACCTTCGGGACGGTTTCGAGTACGAGTGCTTTGTAAGCTTCGCGGTTTTCGGTTTTTGCCTCTTCGCGTCGGGCGAGTTCGCGTTTTAGATCGGCTGCTGATAATTTGGTTAAATCGATTGACATTTTGTATTTAGTATTGAGTTAATATTCGGTCGTTGTTGTATTGAATTGGTTTTTCGGGTGCCGCCCAGTTGGCGCGACTAATCAGGTCGTTTATTTCCTGAATGCGCTGCTCTAGTTTTGCGGGCACTTTATAGCGTCGGCATTCCTCAGCAGGAAATTCCCCGCTCATGGATGCCCGGAGTTCGAAAAGCGACCCGCGCTCCTGGTTGATCAATATGCGCTCGGCGATGCTGAACGTGGCGGTTTTAAACGAGCCGTACTGGAGAACTGTGTAAAGCAGCTCGAGCCGGTCGACGATTTGGGTTTCGGTCATGTTAGTTTTCATTGGTTATCTTTAATCTTCGGGCAGCATCCAGCAACGGCATCGGGTAGAGTGTGAATATCTCCGATGTTACCGTTCCGTAGAAAGTGCGGATTTGCGATACTGTGAATTTCTTATGGGTGTTGCCGACCATTGCCGAAAATGCGGCTTCGAGGTTCGCGAACTCGCTGT
>JADMKR010000086.1 GCA_015478765.1 Flavobacterium sp. | reverse complement strand
GGCGGCTATCGGAATTCCGATGATATTATAGATGAAAGCAAAAAAGAGATTCTGTTTGATATTCTTCATCACATTTTTGCTCAGTGAAATGGCTTTCATGATTCCTTTCAGATCGCCTTTCACCAATGTTATCGAAGCGCTTTCGATAGCGACATCGGTCCCGGTGCCCATGGCGATACCCACATTGGCCTGCGCCAGAGCAGGTGCATCATTGATTCCGTCACCCGCCATAGCAACGATCCGTCCCTGTTGCTGTAAACGTTTGATCTCGTTGAGTTTGTCCTCAGGCAAAAATCCTGCTTTAAAGTCAGTCAAACTCAGTTCGGCCGCCACCGCCTTGGCCGTATTGACATTGTCGCCCGTTAGCATGATTACCGAAATATCATTGTCTAATAATTCCTTTATGGCGGCTTTGCTTGTAGATTTAATTTTGTCGGTAATTGTAATGAATCCGGCGACCGCCCGGTCAATAGCGATATAGGATACCGTTTTTCCGGTTTGCTGCTCCACGAGCGCCGTTTCTGTTAGTGGTTCTGATATGGCAATGTGTTGCTGATCGAGTAGCTTTTTGTTTCCGAGGGTCACCTGTTTTCCTGCAACCGTGCCGGTGACACCTTTGCCGGTGACCGATGCAAAATCAAGCACATCTTCAAACCGTATCCTTTTCTTTTGGCCAAAGCTTACAATTGCTGCGGCCAACGGATGTTCGCTATGCTGGTTTAACGACGCGATCATTTGCAACACATCTTTTTCGTCAAACCCATGTTCGAGCACCAACGCTCCCACCGATGGTTTCCCTTGGGTGATTGTTCCGGTTTTGTCGATGATTAATGTGTCGACTTTACTCAAGCGTTCCAGCGCTTCTGCATTTTTTATCAATACGCCATTCTGTGCACCGCGGCCTACACCCACCATAACCGACATCGGTGTTGCCAGCCCAAGCGCACACGGACAGGCGATAATCAGCACGGCGATAGCATTCGTCAGCGCAAAAACCACATTGGATTCGCTTCCCAAAATCAACCAGGCAAAAAAGGTAATAATGGAAATAATAATCACAATCGGTACAAAGTAAGCCGCGACCTTATCGACCATCTTCTGGATCGGCGCCCGTGAGCGGCTGGCGTCGTTTACCATTTTAATTATTTGCGACAGCAGGGTTTCGGCACCGACTTTTTCGGCAGTCATTTCAAAGGAGGCATTGCCGTTTATGGTGCCGGCTGTAACCGAATCATGTGTTTTCTTCTCGACGGGCATCGGTTCGCCGGTGATCATCGACTCATCAATAGTCGTTTCGCCTTTTGTAATTCTGCCATCAACCGGAATTTTAGCTCCTGGCTTGACGCGTACTATATCACCTTTTTGCAGTGCATCAACGGCAATAGTTTTTTCGACACCGTCAATTAAAATACTTGCTGTCGAGGGAACGAGTTTCAGCAATTCCTTGATCGCGCTGTTTGTCCGGCTATGAGCCCTTGCCTCGAGAAGCTGGCCCAGCAGTACTAATGTCAGGATAACGGTGGCCGCTTCAAAATATACATGAACCACACCCATGCTTTTAAACTGCGCAGGAAATATCGACGGAAACATCAATGCGACAATACTAAATAGGATAGCCACTCCTGTTCCTAGGCCGATGAGGGTGAACATATTTAAATGTCGGGTTACGACCGATGTCCATGCTCGTTCGAAAAACATCCATGTTACCGCAACCACCGGAATGGATAATACCAGCTGCACCCAGTTCCAAGTCTGCATTGATAAAACATCAGCAAGCGGATTACCGGGCACCATGTCCATCATCGCAATTAAGAAGACAGGAATGGTAAAAGCCAGGGCAATTGTGAATTTTTTCTTTAGATTTAAGTAGGTCGAGTCATCTTCCTCATCATCAACTTCCATGGGTACGAGGTCCATTCCGCATAGCGGGCATGCGCCCGAAGAATCTTCTACTATTTCAGGATGCATCGGGCAGGTGTATTTGACCGCTTTTCGTTGAAGTGCAGGTGCCTTTTCAAGGTTCATCCCACACACGGGACAACTTCCAAATTTGTCATATACCTTATCACCTTCGCAGTGCATCGGGCAGTAGTAAGTTCCTGGTGAATCATCAGGTTTTATATTGGATTTGTCAGGTCGATGTTGTGGCACAGGACTGCCTTCCGGGGCGATTTGATATTTGCTTTCAGGTCCGCCCAAAGCGTCCTGAAGTTCGTTCAGCGACAAATGGTTGTCCATTGTGATCACGGCTTTGTGCGCGTCCTTCGAAACTTCGGTTTCGGTGACGCCCGGCAGCGAAAGCAATTTCGATTTTACCGATGCCTCGCAACCGGAACATGTCATACCGGTTAATTGATAAGAATGTTTCATCGTCAAGATTTTTTGATACCATACAAAGGTCTCGATTTTATTGCCGATGCGTTTGTACTATTGTGGAAAGAATCTGCAAAGTTATGGCTGGTCGAGCGGTTTTCTCTTTTGATCCTTGAGTTCTTTAAAAAATGTGGGCGTGAGGCCTGTTAATTTCTTAAATTGTTTAGTTAGATGCGATGCACTGCTGTAATTCAGGAGATTGGCAATTTCATTCAGGTTCATTTCATCATAAACCAATAATTCTTTGACCCGCTCAATTTTCTGGACGATATAATATTGCTCGATGGTCATGGATTCGGTTTGTGAAAATAAATTGCTGATATGACTGTATTCGTTCCCGATTCTTTGCGCTAAATAGTCTGATAAATTGGTTTTCAGGCGATTGTCATTTTCATAGATCAATTCGATGATGAGATTTTTTACCTTTTCCACTACGCGGCTTTTTCGGTCATCAATGATTTCGAATCCATGGGAACGAAGCTTGTTTCGGAGCAATTCCATAGCCGATTTCTCAAGAGGATGTGCCAGTTCGACCGAGCCAAGTTCAACCGAAACCGGATTCAGTCCCAATTGTTCCAGCTCGGATCGCACCACGGTTTTGCACCGATTGCAAACCATATTTTTAATATGTAGTTTCATTGCATCATTTTAGGAGCATCAGCAAACATTACGCGATAGCAGTTCGTGATACGATTTTGATATCTGTTCCTGATGATCGGCATGTGCGATATTCACTAAAGCTTTTACCCGCTCTTTTAACGATCTGCCATATAAATCGGCAATTCCGTTCTCAGTGATGATGTATTGAGCGTGCGCACGCGTAGTTACAACGCCCGCACCTTGTTTTAAAAACGGTACGATTCGGCTTTCGCCGTTTTTGGTTACCGATGGAAGTGCTATGATCGCTTTTCCGCCATCGCTTAAGGCTGCGCCCCGAATAAAATCCATTTGACCTCCCACACCCGAATACATCCTTGGTCCTATCGAATCGGCACACACCTGACCCGTAAGATCAACTTCGATGGCTGAATTTATCGACACCATCCGCGGATTTCGTCTAATGATTGCCGTGTCATTCACGAATGAGGATTCGCGCATCTCGATAAAAGGATTGTCATCGACAAAATCGTACAACCGCTGCGAACCAATAAGAAAAGTTGCCAATGCCCTACCCTTACCGGTTCCCTTATATTTACAATTGATGACGCCGTTCTCAATCAGGTCGATGACGCCATCAGAGAACATTTCAGTGTGAAGGCCAAGATCCTTGTGGTGATGCAGGTTCTCCAGCACCGCATTCGGTATCGACCCGATTCCCATCTGCAACGTACTTTTATCGTCTATGATTGAAGCCACGTGCCGACCTATTTGTTTTTCGATATCGCTGCACGCTTTATTTTCGTGACCGAATATCGGCATGTCGGCCTCCACGATATAGTTGATTCGGGAGATGTGCAGAATACTGTCGCCGAATGTCCGCGGCATCTTTGGGTTCACCTGCGCAATGACGACACGCGCTTTCTCGATAGCTGCAACCGTAGCTTCTACAGAGGTTCCTAGAGAGCAATAGCCATGATTGTCTGGCGGTGAAACATGAATCAGCACCGCGTCTAGTTTCAACACCTCTTTTTTGAAGAGATGCGGAAGCTCGCTCAAGAACACAGGCGTGTAGGAACCATTGCCCGAAGCCAGCGTATGGCGAACGTTCTTACCAATAAAAAACGAATTGACGTGAAAGCTTTCGCTAAGTTCGGGATTGGCATAGGGCGCTTCGCCTTCGGTATGAAGGTGGCAAACTTCCACACCGCGAAGGTCAGGCGCGCGATCGGCCAATGCTTTTGTCAATATTGAAGGGGTTGCGGCGGCAGCCTGGACGTAAACCCGGTTACCAGATTTTATTTCTTTGAGTGCCTCGGCGGCGGTCGTATATTTTGTCATTGTATTTTTTATGTAAAGGTAAAAGCCAGTTTTGTCTAAATTAATGATTAAAATCATATGATGACGGGCAAAATCCACCGAACTTTACCACGCGGCAACAACCTAAATCCAACCACGGGCAGGATCAGCAATTTTCCGCACGGATCAAAAAAAATCTAATTTTTAATCGATGTCACCAATTATAAGTCGGTCATTGCTTAATTTTGAACAACAAATATAAAATACACAAAGATGCTTTTCCAACACGTTTACGATAAAAGCCTTGCTCAGGCGAGCTACTTCATAGGATGCCAAAAAGCCGGCGTCGCTGCAGTTATAGATGCAAAAAGAGATGTCGATACCTATCTGGAAATTGCCAAACAGAACAAAATGACGATTACGCATATCTTCGAAACGCACATTCACGCCGATTTCCTGTCAGGTTCACGCGAACTTGCGGCACTGACCGGCGCCGATATGTACCTGTCAGACGAAGGCGGGCCTGATTGGCAATATGAATTTCCCCATATTGGGCTCAAAAACGGCCAGAAGATCAATCTGGGCAATCTTATTTTCGAAGTAGTCCACACGCCGGGACACACTCCGGAAAGTATCAGCTTTTTACTTACCGATACTCCGGCAAGTGGCGAACCGGTAATGTTTTTTACCGGCGACTTCGTATTTGTAGGCGACGTTGGCCGCCCCGACCTGCTTGAAAAAGCGGCGGGAATTGTTGGCACCAAAGAAGACGGTGCGAGACAGATGTTCGATTCGGTACAAAAATTCGGCAACCTGCCCGATTATATTCAAGTTTGGCCGGGGCACGGTGCGGGATCGGCATGTGGGAAAGCGTTAGGTGCGGTTCCAAG
>JADMKR010000085.1 GCA_015478765.1 Flavobacterium sp. | reverse complement strand
TGTTTTTGATGTTAATTTTTGGAGAAAATTCGGGCGCGATCGTAAGGGGCTGGGGATCAGATTTTAGTGATCAGTTTTCAGTGGTCAGTGGTCAGCTTGCGCTGCTAAACTGGTAGCGGGTCGCTTATATTAAGATTACTCCTGAGACGGACACAAGCGTAAGCGAACTGGCGAAATGATGACAGCTTTCAGCGATCAGCTGTCAGCTTGCGTTGCTAAAATGGTACCGGTTTCGTTTATATTAAGATTACTCCTGAGACGGACACAAACGTAAGTGAACTGGCGAAACAATGACAGCTTTCAGCGATCAGCTGTCAGCTTGCGTTGCTAAACTGGTAGCGGGTTCGTTTATATTAAGATTACTCCTGCGTACGAGCCGAGCGTAAGCGAACTGGCAAAACAATAACAATCGTGCTGGCCGATAGCTGGTCGCTGACAACTGTAAACTGTAAACTGTCAACTATAAACTCCCAACCTACCTGCCGCCCCAGCCCCGATAACAGCGGATATCCTTTTTCCTGCTTCTTTAGCAGGGAAAAGATAATAGCGGATAGCGGGATAAGCTGCATCAAATTATACATACTATATATATTGTGTGTGTTTTGGCAATCGTCTATATTTGCCTTTCAAAATTTTTACGATGATCAAGATTACATTGCCCGACGGCTCGGTGAAAGAGTTCGAACAAAATGCGACTCCGATGGATGTTGCCAAAAGTATTAGTGAAGGACTTGCCAGAAACGTGATTTCGGCGACCTTTAACGACACTGCTGTAGAAACGACCACACCACTTGCGACCGATGGCGCACTGACATTGCATACCTGGAACGATAAAGAAGGCAAAAAAGCTTTCTGGCACTCAACTTCGCACGTGCTTGCGCAGGCGCTTCAGGAATTGTACCCCGGAATCAAACTCAGTATCGGACCTGCCATCGAAAACGGGTTCTATTATGACGTCGATTTTGGTGATCAAAAGATAACCGACGCCGATTTTAAAAAGATCGAAGACCGCGTCCTGGAAATTGCACGCGAGAAACACGAGTTTAAAATGCGATCGTCGTCAAAAGCGGATGCGCTTGCGTTTTACAAAAAAGAAAATAATCCGTATAAAGTCGAACTGATCGAAAACCTCGAGGACGGTACGATCACTTTTTGCGATCATGCGACATTCACCGACTTGTGCCGTGGGGGCCACATCCCAAATACTGGAATCATCAAGGCGATGAAAGTCATGAGCATCGCGGGTGCTTACTGGCGCGGCGATGAAAAAAATAAACAATTGACACGCGTTTACGGAATCTCTTTTCCAAAACAAAAAGACCTGACCGAATATCTCGAATTACTTGAAGAAGCGAAACGCCGCGATCACCGAAAACTCGGGAAGGAACTTGAACTATTTGCTTTTTCGCACAAAGTCGGACAAGGTTTGCCACTATGGTTGCCAAAAGGTGCCGCGCTGCGCGACCGACTCGAGCAATTCCTTAAGAAAGCACAGAAAAAGGCTGGTTATGAACAGGTTGTTACGCCACATATTGGCCAGAAAGAGCTATATGTAACATCGGGACACTATGAAAAATATGGCGCCGACAGTTTTCAACCGATTTCGACTCCGGCCGAGGGCGAGGAGTTTTTATTGAAACCGATGAATTGTCCGCATCACTGCGAGATTTATAATGTACGTCCGTGGTCGTATAAAGATTTACCGAAGCGGTACGCCGAATTCGGTACCGTATATCGCTACGAGCAATCGGGTGAGTTGCACGGGCTGACACGCGTTCGCGGATTTACCCAGGACGATGCGCATATATTTTGTACGCCTGACCAACTGGACGCCGAGTTCAAGAATGTGATCGATTTGGTACTATACGTATTCGGGTCGCTCGGATTTGAGAATTTTACGGCGCAGATATCATTGCGCGATCAGGAGAACCGCGAGAAATATATCGGATCGGATGAAAATTGGGAAAAAGCCGAAAGCGCAATTATCAGTGCGGCAGCCGACAAAGGTTTGAACACCGATGTTGAATATGGCGAAGCCGCCTTCTACGGACCGAAGTTAGACTTTATGGTTAAAGATGCGCTGGGACGCCAATGGCAATTGGGAACGATTCAGGTTGATTACAATTTACCGGAGCGTTTCGATCTGACTTATAAAGGTTCGGATAATGAATTACACCGACCGGTGATGATCCACCGTGCTCCGTTTGGATCGATGGAACGATTCATTGCGATTTTATTAGAGCATACCGCAGGAAATTTCCCACTTTGGCTGATGCCGGAGCAGGCTATAATCTTATCGCTGAGCGAGAAATATGAAAATTATGCGAAAAAAGTTTTAGAATTGCTGGAAAATCACGAAATTCGCGCCCTAATTGACAACAGAAACGAGACGATTGGCCGCAAAATCAGGGATGCTGAGGGCCAAAAATACCCGTTTATGTTAATCGTAGGTGAGGAAGAAGAGAAAAACGGAACGATATCAGTACGACGTCACGGCCAGGAAGGAAGAGGCAATATCAGCGTAACGATTGATGAATTTGCCGCGATAGTCACCGAGGAAATCAATAAGACATTGAAGACATTTACAGTTTAACTTAAATAATTTAGCCATAGCAATACGAAGTAACAGAGGTTATCAGCCTCGAGTAGAAAAGAAAGACGCCCACCGGATCAATCAGCATATCCGCGGTTTAGCCGAAGTCCGCCTTGTTGGTGAGAACGTTGAACCCGGAGTATTCAAGCTGTCGGAAGCATTGCGATTAGCCGATCAGTTCGAACTTGACCTTGTCGAGATCTCGCCTAATGCTGATCCGCCTGTTTGCAAGATAATGGATTACAAGAAATTCGTTTACGAGCAAAAGAAGCGTGATAAGGCGATGAAAGCCAAATCGACGCAGGTGGTTGTCAAGGAAATTCGTTTCGGACCGCAGACAGATGAGCACGATTATGAGTTCAAACGCAAAAATGCAGAGAAATTCCTAAAGGAAGGCGCGAAATTAAAAGCATTCGTTTTCTTTAAAGGACGTTCGATCATATATAAAGACCAGGGCCAGATCCTGCTATTGCGATTGGCTACCGATCTTGAAGAATTCGGAAAGGTGGAAGCCATGCCGGTATTGGAAGGAAAGCGTATGATTATGTTCATTGCCCCGAAAAAGAAAAAGTAAGACAGTGGAAGGTCAAAAGTCGACCCGAGGCGAAGCCGAACGGAGCGAAGCTAAAGTGGAAAGTTCCTTTACAACAGACTTTCAACTTTAAAACTTTTGACTTTTAACTTATGATAATGCCCTAGCCCTGATTACCTCACGTAACTTTTAATTACAATAGGTGTTCGGTGAATGCAAAGCATTTGAAGCGGCTATCCTTTTTAAGCCGAAGCTCGCGGAGGATTAAAAAGATAGTAGCGGAAAGCAGGAATAGCTACAAAGAAAAAAACAGTCACAAGCAAAGTGACAAGTTCAAAGTATTTCAAACCACTTTTGACTTTTCACTTTCGACTTTCGACTAAAAAATAGTAAGTCAAATTAAATAAATCAGGACAAGATGCCTAAAATGAAAACCAAGTCCAGCGCCAAGAAACGATTCAAAGTTACGGGCTCAGGGAAAATTAAAAGAAAGCATGCTTTCAAAAGTCACATTCTGACTAAAAAATCCAAAAAACGTAAACTGGCGTTGACTCATTCAACATTGGTTCACAAAACGGATGAGAAAAGCATCAAACAACAATTGCGGATTATCTAAATAGTTGAAAGTGGAAAGTGGAAAGTGAAAAGTTTTGGAACTTTCGACTTTAGACTTTTAACTTTAGACTTAAATCCTCTAGGTTAAAACAATTAAAAATAACCTTGGAGTATGGCCTTAAGTTCCCTTGATTAAATTCGGGACGCCTGCTACAAAAACACATTAAATTATGCCAAGATCAGTAAACTCGGTTGCTAAAAGAGCAAGAAGGAAAAAGATAATGAAACAGGCCAAAGGGTACTTCGGCCGAAGAAAAAACGTTTGGACAGTTGCTAAGAACGCCGTTGAAAAAGCAATGACGTATGCTTACCGCGACAGAAAAGTGAACAAAAGAAACTTCCGCGCATTGTGGATTCAGCGTATCAACGCCGGAGCACGTCTGGAAGGAATGTCTTACTCACAATTCATGGGGAAAGTAAAAGGTGCCGGAATCGAATTGAACCGTAAAGTTCTTGCCGATTTGGCCATGAACCACCCGGAAGCTTTTAAAGCCGTACTTAACAAAGTAAAATAAACGTTTAACAATATATTTGACTTACTATAGGAAACCCGTTCGAAAGAGCGGGTTTTTTATTTTGGTTAAAAGTTGGAAAGTTTAAAGTCGGAAAGTTCTACTGTTCGATTCCTTCAAACTTTCAAACCTTAAACTTTAAACTATTTTTGGGCGTTGCCTTTGGCCGGGCTTTTCGCTCCTATCTTTTGCTACGCCACGCTGCGCAAAAGGATAACCGCTGCAATCCCTAACGCGGACGAGGGATTTCAGAGTTTAAACACTCTATTTTGTTTTGCACAATTCGCTTGCGCCTATTGCCAGATTTCAGATTTTGACGCGGCACCAGAACAGATTGGACTTTAGCATTTCTTCTTTCAACTTTTGACTTTTGACTTTCAACTTTTGACTTTTGACTTTTGACTTTTGACTTTCCAACTTTCAACTACTCAAAAACCTCCTCATTCTCCCCGTCAAAACTCGCAAACACCATACTCGGGTGGGAATCCTGATGATACACATTCCCATTGCTGTCGATTGCGATCGCACCTGCAAAACCATCAAACGGTTTCAGTTCGTCGAATGTCTTGGAAAATGCTTGCTTTAACGATTGCCCGTCGGTGACGCGGGTGACGATTTTTGCCGCCACGGCACCACTCACAATGTCCTCGCCAACGCCCGTGACACTCACGCCGCAAATTGCGTTCGCGTAATTGCCGGCAACAGTAGCCGAATCGGAAACACGGCCTACCATTTCAAATCCTTTTCCGCCGGTAGAAGTCGCAACTGCTATTTTACTATTGGCATCAATTGCCACACATCCTACCGTTCCGGAACCATTCGATTTTAATTTTTCCTCATACTCTTCTCGACGCTGTTTCGTTTCGGTCGAAAATTTGGGGAATCCCGATTCGGCAGCAAAGGCATTT
>JADMKR010000084.1 GCA_015478765.1 Flavobacterium sp. | reverse complement strand
CCTGTGTGACTTTGGATAAATCTGATTGAGTCCGTGTGCAAGCACTGCAATTGTTTGCAGATTATTTTCAATAGCCGACTGATGCGCGATGATGTCGACACCATATGCAAATCCACTGATGATTACAGGATTCATGGGCGCGAGTTCATTTATAAGTTTCCGACAGAAATCGGCTCCATGGGCCGAAACTTGCCGGGTTCCCACAATGCTTATTACACGGTTCTTTTGATGATGGATATTCCCGCTGGCAAATAATAATATGGGGCCATCAGGGCAATGCCGCAACCGTTCGGGATAATCAGAATCTAAATATGAAATACTGGAAATTTGGAGTTTGTCGATCTTTTGCAATTCGTCCTCAGCCTGTTCAAATACTTTTTTATCCTTAAGGTTTTTTATGCGGACAGATCCGACGCCTTCAATCGAGCGGATTTCTGTTGCTTTGGCTGAAAAAACGGCCTCGGCACTGCCAAAAGTGTCTAACAACTTTCGGGCAACGACATCCCCGATGCTTTCAGTCTTTTGCAAGGCTAGCAAATAAAATAATTCTTCGTGGCGCATACTTTAAAAATGAAGTGCAAGATAAAGGAAATTTGGATTTCCTGAACCAATGTATTGAAAAAGAAATGGTTATCATCCCTTAAATTGTCGGTGCCGATCGATTTCAGGTTATTGTTCCATAGTAGTACATTTAAGATTTACTTAAAGTTAGTAATCGGCTTATAGAACCGTGGCAGGATTCATTTAATTTTAAGAAAATATTGGTCACAGCAGTTCGATTTCGAAGAGCTGAAACCAGGCGGATTGTTAATAAAAACTGTAAATAAAATTTTGATGCCACACCGCATTGTATAACTTTGTTCGCATGAAGACCGAGCATTATATCTCACAGCTTTTATTTCGTTACCAATGTGTTACCGTTCCTGGTTTTGGGGCTTTTTTATCCGAAATTCAATCCGCGCAGCACATTGAAAGCGCCAATACATTCTACCCTCCAAAAAAACTTGTTTCATTCAATTCAAACTTGAAGAACAATGACGGGCTATTGGCAAATCATATTGCCCAAGCCGAGAAACTGTCCTATGAAAAGGCGGTGGAAATAATCTCAGACGATGTAGCGTCCTGGAAAAATACACTGGTGGCAGATGGGAAATTAACGCTGAAGAATATCGGTGATTTAACTTTGAACTCGGAGAAAAATCTTGTTTTTTCCCCAACCGAACAAACCAACTATCTGAAAGAAGCCTTCGGCCTGACATCATTTGTGTCGCCGGTGGTCAAACGTGAAATCTACAAGCAGGAGGCCGAAAAATTCGAAGAAAAAGCCCCTGTTCAGTTCACGCCGGAAAAGCGTGCGGGCAGATCCTATCTGAAATATGCCGCGGTTATAGCAGTCGCCTTAATGGCTACGGGTACCATTGGCTACAAATTGTTTCAGGATCGCGTAGAGCAGCAAACGCTTGTAGTCGAGACTGAGGTGCGACAGGAAGTTCAAAATAAAATACAGGAGGCCACGTTTCTTATCACCAACCCGCTCCCGCCTGTGACCCTTACCGTAAAGGAGGAAAAGTTACCGTATCACGTTGTAGCCGGAGTGTTTAGAAGTGAAGAAAATGCTGATAAGGCATTGTCGGAATTAAGAGACCTCGGATTTAAAGCCCGAAAGATTTCACCTACGCGGCAGCACCTGCATCCGGTGGTTTATGGAAGCTATGCCACTCATTCGGCGGCATCTCAAGCAATGAATGAAATCAGGAGCACCCAAAATAAAGACGCATGGCTTTTGGTCAAAAAACAATAAATCCCCGATTTTTATCGGGTTTTTTTATGTCTTGAAGTACCTTTGTGAAAAAAATGCAGCCGAAACATCCTTCAGAATCCCTTACTATACTTACCGACCTGGTTTTGCCAAGTGAAACTAATCCGCTGAATAATCTTTTTGGAGGCGAACTGCTGGCGCGGATGGATCGTGCGGCAAGCATTGCAGCCCGTCGCCATTCCCGAAGGATTGTCGTCACTGCATCGGTTAACCACGTAGCTTTTAACCGCGCCATCCCGTTGGGAAGCGTTGTTACTGTCGAAGCGAAAGTGTCACGATCGTTTAAAAGTTCGATGGAAATCTTTATAGATGTGTGGCTTGAAGACCGGGAATCTGGTATAAGATCCAAAGCCAACGAAGCAATATATACTTTTGTGGCAGTTGATGATACCGGCAGACCTACCGAGGTGGCACCTGTAATTCCGCAAACCGAACTCGAACAGCAACGTTTTGAAGCGGCACTTCGTCGGAAACAATTGAGCCTCGTACTTGCCGGCAAGATGAAACCTGCCGAAGCTACAGAGCTCAAAGCGTTATTCCAGTAATTACATCCCTGCCAGCCAAGCAGCCGGATTGGTGTAGGTGGTATTTTGTGAAATTGTAAATTTTATTACTGTTTTACCTGTGTCGCCATTGGTACGGATTTTCCCGATGGTTTGCTTTAAAGAAACTTTGTCGCCTTTATTTACATAAACGTGACTAAGATTCTGATAAACGGTAAAAAAGTCACCATGTTGAATCATTACAGCTTTGTTTACCGGTGATAGTACTATCACGCTGGTAACTTCGCCGTTGAATACCGCCCGCGCCGTAGCACCTTCATCTGTAGTAATTTCGACACCGCTGTTATGAACCACCAGTGATCGGTGTACGGGATGCGCCTGATCACCGTATTTTAACGTGACTACACCTCGTTCTACCGGCCATGGCAACTGCCCTTTGCTTGCCCGGAAATTATCGGCTATGATTTTACCCTCAGGGGTTAATACTATTTTTGCCGATGTAGCCGTTGCTTTTGTCGCAGCTGCAGTGGTACGCGGATTGGCTTTTGCGTTGGCAGCCGCCGCTTTCTTATTGGCCGCCGCGATCGCTTCTCTCAGCAACTTATCGATTTGCCGATCGATTGCTTTGGTTTCGGCCTGCTTCTTCTTGATTTGTGCTGTAATATTCTTCTTATCTTTCTTTATGGCGTTGAAAAGCTTTTCCTGGTCTTTCTTCTCTTCGACCAACGCCAAACGTTCTCGTTCATTCTCTTCCAGAAGCTTTTGCTTTGCGTCTTTTTGAACTGAAATTTCTTTTATGCGTTCAGAAAGTTTTTCGGTTTTGACGCTGATCTCTTCACCCTGTGTTTTGCGATAACTGGCATACTGCTTCATATATTGCGCGCGCTTGTACGCCTGCAGAAAGTTTTCCGAGGATAGCAAAAACATCGCGCGGCTTTGTTCGGACCGGCTTTTGTAGGATTTAACAATCATATCGGCATAATCCTCCTTTAGATCCTCGAGTTCTTTCCGTAATTTATTTATTTGCAACTGATTGCGATAAATATCGTCGTTCAACAGTTTGGTCTGCCGTTCGGTTGTATTGATAAGCTGCTCCTTGAGTTGGATCTTATTGTTTTGCATTACGATTTGGCTCGTAACCGACTTTTCCTTACTGCGCACATCTTTAAGCAATTCCTCATTAATTCGGATTTCCTTCAGGATTTGCGCTTTCCGTTGTTCCAGCTTCTCTTGTTGCGTTTGTCCAAATACAGCCGGAGCAAGCAGTAAAAAAAGTAACGCCAGGTGAAATCTTTGCATAGGGTTATTCATCTAATTTGATAAAAATCTGTTCATAGCCGCTAGGTACACTATAAGGCAATGTAAACTCCTCATTGATGGTGACCGCAGTGTAATTAATATTGATGTTGGTTTTACCCTGATCTTGTACAGCATCAATCTGAATTGCCGCTGGCAATAGCATCTCGCCATGCTTCTGATGTCCGGGATAGGTAATGGTTAAGCCTCTGTTTTTTGCAGGCTGAAATATCTCCTGCTTTTTTATAAGGAAGTTACGGGCCTCAAAATAATATGCTTTGTTCGTGGCAGCAGCATCCGATTCAAGCTTGTACATTTTATCCTGAACCGACGATTTCAACTTCGATGTGTTCAAATTGTCAAGTGCTTCGCCGGTAAGCATATTCTGGACTTTGTAGAAATCCAAGTCGGTGCCCAGCCAGCGGCTCAAAGTTGTAAAGTCGCCTTCAAAAAATTCACTGTTGATTTTTTCGTAGTATTTGACTTCGGAAGGCGTGATTAGCGCTTTGGCCATCGTTATGCCAAAAAACCGGATACTTACAAGTATAGCCTCATCTTTAATGATACGAATATCGGCAGTAACGTTCTGCGTTTGTCGTTCATCCTCATATCGCGCAGTCGCTTTGATATACATTGTGCGATATTCGCGCTTGTTGGCATAGTGCTTTGCGATAATTTTGGAGCTGCTCATCGCCGATCCGGCTTCACCTTCAGCAACAGATGCGGCAGATTTACACGACGCCATGGCCAACGCCAAAAATGAAACGATGATATATCTTAGCATTATTTGCGGCTTTTTAGGATTTGGTCGGCTTTTTTGAAATGTTGTTCCATCTTTTTCGTATCACCTAATGCTGAATAAGCTTCGCCAAGCTGTATGTTGAAATTCATCTCCAGTTGCGGATCGTCAACCAGGTAATCAAGTCCCATTTCAAGCATATCTTTGGCTTTCTTGTGGTTTTTTAATTGGTTATACGCAAGGCCGGCATAAAAGTAAAATTGTGGCTGCAGTGGGTAGCTTTCGAGAAACTCTTCTGATTTTTGCGCCAGTACATCATATTTCTGCTGTTCGGTATACACCTGAAACAGCAGATAGACGGTTTCCAGGTCATCCGGCGTTTGCTGCAAATGCAACGAATAATACTTTATAGTCTTATCCCAGTCTTTTTTAGTGTGGAAAAACTTGCCGATCTCTTTTGCGACGTCGACTTCGGGATCATTGTCGAAAAATGTTATGGCCTTCTGAAGATCGGCTTCATATTGAGGTTTGTCTTTGGCGAAAATCAAAAATTCGTTCATGATCCGATGGCGGATTTTGTTGTCGATTTTATTGCTGGCCAAAACGATATTCATCGCCTTGACAGCATTGGCACCATCATTTTCTGCTAAATGGTATTTAAAAAGGCTCACCTGTGCCCAATCGGATGAAGGAATTTCTTTTTCTAGCTTTTTGGCAATCTCCAGAGCCTGATCGTCCTGTCCGCTTTCGCTATACAGAAACATTAACGCAATATAGTTGGATTCTTCCTTTGGATTTGCTTTGATCTGTTCTATCAAATGGGTTCGCTCGGCG
>JADMKR010000083.1:492-5217 GCA_015478765.1 Flavobacterium sp. | reverse complement strand
ATGCAACCCATAGAACCCGCTGTCCAAGAATATTAAAAATTTCGATGCTGTCTATTGCACTGCGCGAGGGGACGAAATTGAAAAAGTCGGTAGCGGGATTAGGATAGATACTGATCGAATTAGAATTTTCAAACTCTTCAGTCTTTAATGATGCGCCAACATATACATCGTCGATAACCCATCGGTCACCATCTAATGAAGCATAAGGCTGTGTGTACGTTCTGACGAAAGCAATAAAGATGGACTGATTCTCATAATTGGCAAGGGAAATCCAGGAACTTAAAGTACTGTTTTGAGCGACGTCAGCCTCAGATAAGCTTTCAACTGTGACAAATGTGCTTAAATCCGACTGTGACATGGTTGACACCCTAATCTGAAACTGCGTTCCCTGATCGCCCAAAATAGTATGTGTCAAAAGATAATTCACTTGAAAGTCAGTGCCGATTGTTATCGCAGGGGTAATCAGCCAATCTTCAGATGAATTTCCTACGCCAATATTTTCCCGATCGATAAAAGCACTTTTACCATTAATTGCGTGAATGGTTGACTGTACCCAACTACGAGTACCAGCGCCAGCGTCGGCCACCTGCCAGCCCTCAGGCGGGAATGTACCTTCAAAATCTTCGGTAAATTGAGCGGAACTTATATTGGTAATCAAAGTGGCGAATAATAAAAGTAAAAATTGTTTCATAACTCGATATTTGCCAACAATATAGGAATTATTCAGATTACTGTATTTTTATGGTGAAAAAAAATCCATCCGAAAGATTCCGGATGGATTTTTTAAAATGTGCAATTAAACTTTATAAAATTCCCAACTCGACCATGCACGCGCGCATCATGTCATATGTCCGCTGAATATCGTTGTCCAATCCAATCGAGAACCGGATCAGTCCGTCGGTCAAACCCATTTCGATTTGCTCATCCGGTGGAATCTCACTCGATGTCGAACTTCCCGGCGCACTAAATAATGTTTTATAAAAACCGAGGCTCACCGCAAGATAACCGAGATTTCTTGTTTGCATCAGTTCCATCAGTTCGTTGGCTTTGTCAAGCGCACCAACATCTACCGTCATCATTCCGCCAAAACCGTATGACGGGTCAATCATCGATTTGTACAACTCGTGGCTCGGGTGGCTTTTCAGTCCCGGATATACCGTTTTCAAGCCGTCTTTTTCAAATTTTTCGGCCAAAAATAAAGCATTATGACTGTGTTGCTTGATCCGTAGATGAAGCGTGCGCAGATTCTTCATCACACTAGCCGACCGCAAACTGTCCATCGTTGGCCCCAATAGCATGCTCGCACCCGAATTCACGTTCTTCAATGAATCGATGAATTCCTGCGATGCACAGGTAACACCACCCACCGTATCGCTGCTGCCGTTGATGTATTTCGTAAGTGAATGGATCACGATATCGGCGCCTAGTTTTGCCGGCGAAACCGATAACGGCGAAAATGTATTGTCGACAACCAGTTTCAAATTGTGCTTTTTTGCGATTTTCGAAAGTCCGGCGATATCGGCAACTTCCAGTAAAGGATTGCTTACAGTTTCACAGTATAACACTTTGGTATCCTTAGTAATAGCCGCTTCAACCAAAGCTAATTTTGTTATGTCGACAAATGAAGTGGTAATGCCAAAACGCGGCGTGAAATTTTTGAGGAACGCATAAGTTCCGCCGTAAATAGTCCGGCTCGACACAATATGATCACCATTTCCGCACAATTGTAAAATGGTAGGCGTGATCGCACCCATTCCCGATGCCGACACGTTGGCCGTTTCCGTGCCTTCCATGGCCGCGAGCGCTTTGTCGAGGTATAAATTGCTAGGGGACGAATGGCGGGAATAAAGGTAACACCCTTCGGCATTGCCTTCAAAAGTGTCGAACATCGTCTTGGCCGACAAAAAAGTGTACGTGGATGAATCGGAAATCGACGGGTTGACACCGCCAAATTCGCCAAAGTACTGAAGGTCCTGAATGTTGTCGGCCGGATCGAATTTTTTCATGAGTTTTATTTTTGTTGGAGCTTTTTCCGGCTTTCGCCTTTATCTTTTTTATCGGGCATTTGCTCTACATGGAGGCATTCATGACAAAAAAGGATATCGGCTCAATCCGGGCTAGGATTTATAGAATCATCAGGTTTCAAAATAAATGAATAACGGAAAGAAAGTCAACCAATATTTGTATTTATAGATATTTATTCGGCAGTAAATCTCATTTCCAGTATATTTGTCACCTGAAACCCGAATTAGACGCATTCACCAGAAAATTTCACTTATGGCGTTCGACCAAACCGATAAACTGCTGTTGACACTTCTGCAGCATAATGCAAAGATGACGACCAAGGAACTGTCGGGAAAACTTAACCTGTCTGTCACCGCGGTGTACGAACGCATAAAAAAACTCGAACGAGACGGCACTATCGATAAACAGGTGGTTCTATTGAACCGCAATAAAGTCAGTAGGGGTTTCGTCGTTTTCTGTCATATCAAGCTTGCGCAGCACACAAAGGAATTCCTGACGAAATTTGAAAAAGAGGTTGTCAAACTCGACGAAGTGCTCGAGTGTTTCCATGTCTCGGGCGATTATGATTATATCCTGAAAGTATGCGTCGAAAATATGGAAGCCTACCGCGAATTTATGGTGACCAAGCTCACGACATTGCAGCACATAGGCAGTACGCACAGTACCTTTATGATTGGAGAAGTAAAAAACACCACGGCATTGATGTTATAAAAGCGTTTCGCTAATTAACGCTTCATAAATTTTCCGGAAGAAGACCCGATTTCAGATTCGACTCTTACGTAGTAAGTCCCCGACTTAAAATCCGAAACATCAATTGCGCCTAATTGCAATGCGTTGGGAATTGTCAACACCAGTTGACCCATGATATTATAGATCCTAACCGACGTCAAACCTATTGCTCCGCTGTGTATATGCAATTCATTCGTTGCCGGATTCGGATAAAGTGTGAAGTATTGAGAAAATTCAAAATCGGCATTTTCTAATGCTGCAATAGTCGTTGCCGCCGTATTGGTGATAATCGGGAAATTGTAATCAAAATAAATATTCGCAAGATTGCTGAAGGTATCACCAATGACCAGTGTCGGTAACGTTTTGATTTTAAAGGCAACGTAGCCGTCATTGTTGGCATCGTCGAACGGCAGCTGGATATTTTCAAAAATAAACTCGACTTTATTTCCCGATGAGACCCGCAGTTCGACCGCATGGCTCGCGCTGACCATCGCTAAGGTTGCCATATCGAACTTTGCAAGATCGATAATATCCCGTACGACAATATTTTGGGCTGGGAAATTTCCTGTATTCTCAAAGCGAATAATATAATGAACAAATTGACCCACCATTTCAGGGGTTATGGTGTCTCCCTGCAGGCATGTTTTGTCATTCGGGTCATAAGAATTGAAAACTTGTTGGTGTAAGGTAAAAGTATTGTCCGACGGCGTTTCGTCGCTTGCAAACAAAGGGATGCTTGCCGTAAACGTCAACTGGTCTCCTGCATTCAGCGGCGGGATGTCGGTTGGTGTATTCAGTTGCAAACCCAGAATGATTTCACGCGACTCAAAAGGAGCCAGTTCGGAAAAATTCCAGCTTAGCATTCCCGGTGCTTGTGTTGTGTAGGCCGGAGTCGAAGTAACAAAATTTAGAACCGTATCATCAAAAGTAAAGTTCACACTGCCGGCAACTGTCTCAGTACCTTTATTCTTATAAACCAATTTATACTGAGTATCAAATCCTGCAACAGCCGTCGTTAAAGGAATGATAGCGATTTCCAGATCCAGATGTTCGCCATTCGCAGTCACGCAAAAATCCTGGACGAAATCGGTCGAAGAAGTGTCAAACGTTAAATTCACCGATGGAGGAGTGACACTAAAATAGCTCGGATTCTCAAATTGAGGAGTGATCGTGTGCGTTCCGGCTATCACTGGAATCGAATAATTTCCGGCGGTGCCTGCTGAAAAACCTCCGGTCGTAGTTCCGTTCGTAATCGCAAATACGATATTCGAAGCACCTAAATCTGCGGTATCGCAGCCGTCAAAGGTTTCATCAAATTTGATGTTTCCGGAAATGGTGAAAAATTCGCCGCCAGGGTTGAAGCTGCAGTACGAATTTAAATTTACATCAGTCATGCCCCAAGGTGCAAAATGGGCTTCCAGAAGTGGAATTTTGCTTTCCTCAACACACACATATTCAAGGTTTGGCAGGTCATGCAAATCATATCCCGGATAGCCTTGTGATGAAACAATATTGAAATTGAAGTTGTTTTTCATGAACACGCTTGTCAGGTTTGGGCAGTCGTACGCATAAAAGTTGGTAAGCAGATGCTGCGCCGAAACGTCTATGGTTGAAATCGGCGTTTCATGGCAGTACAGATACTTTACCTGCGACTGATGTGACAAATCGATTTCGGAAATCGGATTAGAAAAAACCGCCAGAAACTCAAGTTGGGGATTATTGGAAAGATCCAATTCTGTGATCTGATTCAGCCCGCAACCAAGATCTTTTAATATAGGAAATTGGGTTACATCTATTGAGGTAAGGTTGTTTGCCGTGCAGGTAATATATTCGATAGCCGGGCAGTTTAGTATTGTAAGCGCGCCCACCGCTCCGTTTTGAAAACGCAAGGTTTGCAGCGCAGGCAGATCCGAAATAGACACTGTTGTCAATGACGGGTTATAATTCACGTCAATTGTTGCCAAATCCTGC
>JADMKR010000083.1:0-482 GCA_015478765.1 Flavobacterium sp. | reverse complement strand
TCCTGCAGCCCGGCGACCGCGACCGAGGTTAGCGTATTATTGCGACAAAAAAAGCTTTGAAGGTTTTGCAACGCCGCAAGGTCGACCTGGGTAATTTGATTATAGTCACAATACAAAAACTCAAGGTTGGTGAAATATTCAATACCCGCAAGTGAGGAAATTGATCCGTTTCCAATATTTAGCATCTTCACCGGCAGCACTTCACTAACTTCTATTTCACCATTATTATTGGCATCGATTTTAATATAATTAAAGCCTCCTGCCGTAGCAATATTATTTGAGGTCGAAGACTGTAGTAATTTTGCCTTAAAGTTAGGATCGGCAAAGGAAATTGTCTGGGCTGTAGTCGAATATATCGCGCAAATCAGGCCTATAACGGTAAAGTAAATTTGTTTCATAGATCGAATATCTGTGCTAAAAATATTAAATAAATATCATCTTTGTGGCAAACCGCCTGATTTTTACACTGCTTGATATCAGAT
>JADMKR010000082.1 GCA_015478765.1 Flavobacterium sp. | reverse complement strand
AGAAACAAAACGGATGCTGCACCAGGCATCGATTCCGGTGGCCGGCGGCGATATCTGTGTCGATAATGAAGATCTTCAGAAAACAATCGATAAAATCGGCTACCCGATAGTGATCAAACCTCTTGACGGCAATCACGGGAAAGGCGCGTCTATTAATGTGACTACGTGGGAAGATGCGGTATCCGGACTCGAATATGCCCAAAAATACAGCCGTCGAGTGATCGTTGAAAAATTCATCACAGGATTTGATTTCCGCGTATTGATTATCGACAATAAACTCGTCGCCGCCGCAAAACGCGTTCCTGCCAACGTGGTTGGAAATGGCCGCGATACCATTCAGCAACTCATCGATACCGTGAATGCCGATCCAAGGCGGGGCTATGGCCATGAGAATGTACTGACAGAAATTACCGTCGATCGCGACACAACCGATTTGCTCGCCAAATTAAATTACAAGTTGGATACGGTGCCCAACAGCGGTGAAACTGTTTATTTGAAATCGACCGCAAACCTCAGCACTGGCGGAACTTCGATAGATGTGACCGATATGATGCATCCTGAAAATATATTCTTGTGCGAACGCATATCGCGCGTCATCGGACTTGACATTTGCGGTGTCGATATCATGGCCGAAAATCTTACGCAACCGCTGAAGGACAATGGCGGCGTAATTCCGGAAGTCAATGCGGCGCCGGGCTTCAGAATGCACCTCGCCCCATCGGAAGGATTGCCCCGAAATGTCGCATCACCGGTAATTGATATGTTGTATCCGCCGGGCAAGGAAAGTCGAATACCCATTATCGCAGTCACTGGAACCAACGGCAAAACAACTACTACCCGACTCATTGCACACATCGTCAAAAACAATGGTTATAAAGTTGGTTTTACAACTTCGGATGGGATTTACATCCAAAACCATATGATGGAAAAAGGCGATACCACCGGACCGATCAGCGCAGAGTATATCTTGAAAGATCCTACCGTGGAATTTGCAGTTTTGGAAACGGCACGTGGGGGAATTCTTAGATCCGGACTTGGTTTTGGCCGATGCGATATTGCAGTGGTTACCAATATCGAAGAAGATCACTTGGGGATTAGCGATGTTCATACTATTGAAGATCTGGCTCGGGTGAAAAGCATCGTTGCACGAAGCGTTAAAAAAGACGGTTGGGCGATTTTAAATGCCGAAGATCCGCAATGTGTTAAAATGGCAGCCGATTTAAATTGCAAAGTTGCCTATTTTTCAATGGACGAGGATAATCCGATAATTAAAAAGCAAAGCCGTGAAGGCCGAATAGTATGCGTTTACGAAAACGGATATATTACGATAAAGAAAGGCGAATGGAAAATCCGCGTTGAACGGGCAACACATGTTCCGCTGACATTGGGCGGCAAAGCCCGCTTTATGATTGCAAATGTTTTGGCCGGGACATTAGCCGCTTATTTATACGGTTTCAAGACAGAAGACATCAGCCTTTCGCTACAAACTTTTATTCCGAGTGTGGCGCAAACTCCGGGCCGAATGAACATTTTTGAATTCCGCCGATTTAAAGTTTTAATCGATTTTGCACATAATCCTGCCGGATATCTCGGTATCGAAGAATATCTGCAGAATGTCGACGCCAATAAGAAAATCGGTATTATTGCCGGTGTTGGCGATCGCCGCGATGAAGACATCCGCGAATGCGCAAAAATTGCCGGAAGGATGTTCGATCACATTATCATCCGTCAGGAAAAACACTTGCGCGGCCGCACCGAGCAGGAAATCAACGGGCTGTTGTTAGAAGGTATTTCAGAAGCAGGAAAACAAGTCACCTATGAAATAATTCCGAAAGAGATCGAGGCACTGCGCCATGCGATCAATTCGGCCGAAGAAGGAACCTATATCGTCGCATTAAGTGATGTGGTGACCAACGCGATCCAGATTGTTCAGGAGTATCTCGACAAAGAAAATGAAGAGGGCATGATCTAATTTTGTAACGATAACCCTATAATATGTACTAACACCGCTACAACAGATCACGTTAAATCCTAATTATGTTTAAGAAAATAAGCTTACTATTTTTACTGGTATGCGGAATTTCCGCCACCGCGCAAAAGCAAATCACGCTCGAAGAAAGCGTACTTCAACAATACCGAAAATTCAGGCCCGACATGATGCTCGGTTTCCAATGGCTTCCCAACTCCGACCGATACGTATATATGGGTGAAGGCGGCAAAACACTACTGACGGCTAAAGCATCAGATGGAAAAGCGGCTGAACTTATAAAACTCGAACACCTGAATGACGGCACCGGCGTCGCATTTCCATATCTGGGCGGCATGACCTGGCGCGATGCCAACAGTTTTGTCATAAGTAACGGAAATCAATATTTCGAATACGATCTGCAAACAAAAAAAGGCCGTAAGATATACGAAGTTCCGGCCGGTGCCGAAAATGCCACTTCGGATAAAAGCCTGAAGAATATCGCATTCACGCAGCAGAATAATTTGTTCATAGCTAATGCCACCGGAACCGCGGCGGTCACCGATAATGCGGATAAGAATATTGTCTCGGGTCAGGCGATCGCACGCAGCGAATTCGGCATCCATCACGGAATCTTCTGGTCGCCGAAAAGTTCGTATCTCGCATTTTACCAGAAGGATGAAACCGATGTCGCCGATTATCCGATCCTCGACATCACAACGACTCCGGGCTCGCTGCAAAACATCAAATATCCGATGATTGGCCAGAAAAGCGAAAAGCCTAAAGTTGGCGTCTACAATGTGGCAACTGGCAAGACGGTGTTCATTTCGCCACGGAATAGCAGCGACGATTACCTTACTAACCTTACCTGGACGCCCGATGAGAAATACATTCTGATTGCCGAACTGAACCGTGGGCAAAATCATATGAGCCTGAATTTATACGACGCGTCAAACGGATCATACGTGCGCACGTTATTTGAAGAAAAAGAGCCAACATGGATCGAACCCGAACACGAAGCTTTCTTCCCCGATCCGAAATCGAACAATTTTGTGTGGATCAGCGAACGCGACGGCTACAACAATCTCTACTATTATTCAATCGAAGGAAAACTGATTAAGAAATTAACCAATAATAAATTTGTCACCAGCGGCATTTTGGGCGCAAATTCAGCCGGAACCGAGATATTTTTCTCAGCCACCGGACCCAACGCAACCAACAGCCTCGGTTATAAAGTCACGCTCAAAGGGAAACAGTCCCTTATTACTCAGGAAGATGGCGTTCATAACCTGTCGGTCAGCGGTGACGGAAACTGGATTTTCGACCAATTTTCGAACCCAACCACACCGTCCAAAGCGGTTATGTGTGACAAAAACGGCAAGTCTAAAGTACTGCTGCAAAGCACTAATAAATATGAAGGCTACCAAATCGGCTCGGCCGAAATGAAAACCATAAAAGCCGCCGATGGTACAACTGATTTATATAGCCGATTGATCAAGCCGAGCAATTTCGACCCATCGAAAAAATATCCGGTACTCGTTTATGTCTATGGCGGGCCAAAAGCACAAATGGTAACCAATTCCTATATGTATGGCGCCAACTTATGGATGTATTGGCTTGCGGAACAAGGTTACCTCGTTTTCACGGTCGATAACCGCGGAACCGAACATCGCGGCGTCGAATTTGAAAAAGTGATTCACCAGCGACTCGGAATGCACGAAATGGCCGATCAGCTCCAAGGTGTTGAATACCTGAAATCATTGCCTTATGTTGATGCCAACCGATTGGCAGTTCACGGCTGGAGCTATGGCGGATTCATGACCACATCCCTGATGCTGCGCCATCCCGATGTATTCACGACTGGTGTTGCCGGCGGCCCCGTAACCGATTGGAAATATTACGAGATCATGTACGGCGAACGCTATATGGATACGCCCGAAGAGAATCAAAAAGGTTTTGACGAATCGAACACGCTGAATTATGTCAACAACCTTGACGGAAAATTACTACTTATCCACGGCACAGCCGATGATGTCGTGGTGATGCAACACAATATGTCGCTGATTAAAAAATTCATCGAAGCCGGCAAAATGGTGGATTTCTTCCCCTACCCGATGCACAAACACAATGTGATTGGCAAGGACCGCGTTCACCTGATGCAAAAAGTGCTCGATTATGTAATTGAAAATAATAAGGATTAGGAGCTGATACCTGCTCTCGGCTATATCTTTTTTTCGTAAACTTCGCACTGCTGCGTTTACTCAAAAAAGGATACCGCCTCCATCAGGGCTAGGGCCTTCCATGGATCGGAAGCCAAATACAAATGAAAAAGCCAATCGTAAATGATTGGCTTTCCTTTTTAATATGAGTTTTATATTATGTCTTTTGTTTTTTCTTTCGCGCGGCCGGGAACAAAACATTATTGAGTATCAGTCGGTAGCCGGGTGAATTTGGGTGCAAATCCAGGACCGTTGGCTCCTCACCTACCCGATGTTGGTAATCTTCCGGGTCATGCCCGCCATAAAAAGTAAACATGCCTTTTCCTTTTTGTCCGTGGATATACCTTGCTTCGCTATTTAATTGGTTTTCGCCCAGCACCAGTACATTCGATTTCACCAGTTCGCGTTCGAAAGCCGTCGTCTGGCCCATAAATCCTTTGACGAGCTGCGTATGGTTTTGGCATAGCATGCTCGGTATCACATCCCATTTTGCAGAAAATTCCATCAATGTGAAATAATCCTTTTCCATCGGAAGCTTGCGCTTTTCGGTAGTATCTATATCGGAGAATTCGTATTTTTCAGGCCGGCGCTCGAGCGTGTAATTTTTGAACGCAAACGACTGCGTATAATCGATTTTCGATTGATAATTGGGATCGCTTGCATCGCCGTCAAACATTGGTTCGCAAATATCGACGCCTTCTGCAGCCAGCGCAATATCGAAACTATCGGTAGCCGAACACATCGCAAACATGAATCCGCCACCAATTACGAAATCTCGAATCTTTTTCGCAACGTCCAATTTTGCGTCCGATACTTTCGCATAACCCAACTTGGCGGCAAGCGCTTCAGCTTCCTTTTTCTGTTCAATATACCAGGGTGCGTTGCGATAGGCCCCGAAAAACTTGCCATACTGTCCGCTGAAATCCTCATGATGCAAATGCAACCAGTCGTATAATAAAAGTTGGGCTGATAAAACTTCCTCGTCGTAAACCGGCGTAAACGGAATTTCGGCATACGTCAGCACCAAAGTGACGGCGTCATCCCACGGCATTTTTCCTTTAGGAGTATATACGGC
>JADMKR010000081.1 GCA_015478765.1 Flavobacterium sp. | reverse complement strand
GCATGAAAATAGCCATTCTCGGAACCCGCGGCATACCCAACCATTACGGCGGTTTCGAACAGTTCGCCGAATTCTTCTCCGTATATCTCGCCGATCGTGGCCACGATGTGTACGTATATAATTCGCATAATCACCCTTATCAACAGGCCGAATTCCATGGTGTAAAGATCATCCATCAAAATGATCCCGAACATAAACTCGGCACTTTCGGGCAATTTATCTACGACTATAACTGCATCCTCGATTCGCGAAAACGCGATTTTGATATTATTCTGCAACTTGGCTATACGAGCAATTCGGTTTGGTTTTTCCTGTTGCCGAAAAAACCGATAATCATCACCAATATGGACGGAATCGAGTGGAAGCGGTCAAAGTATTCCCGTCCGGTGCAGCAGTTCCTGAAGTTTGCCGAACGACTGGCGGCCATCAGCAGTGACCACTTGATTTCGGATTCCCTCGGTATCCAGAAATTCCTGATGAATCGCTATAAAAAGCAATCGACATACATCGCTTATGGCGCCCATCCATTCGATAAACCAGATGAATCGGTTCTAAATAAATACCAGGTCGCCAAAGGAAACTATCACATGGTGATGGCGCGCTTCGAACCAGAAAACAACATCGACATGGTCTTGGAAGGTGTGGCGGCACACAGTAACGAAACGACCATTTTAGTGATCGGAAAGCACGATGCCAAATACGGGAATTTTCTCAAAAATAAATATAAGGAGCATCCCCAAATAAAATTTCTGGGTGGTATTTATAACCTCGAACATCTCAATAATCTTCGGTACTTTTCAGAGCTATATTTCCACGGTCACTCCGTTGGCGGGACCAACCCGTCGTTGCTGGAAGCAATGGCTTCACGCGCATTGGTAATTGCACATGACAACGATTTCAACAAGGGGATTCTCAAGCAAAATGGGTTCTATTTCTCGAGTGCTTCCGATGTCAAAAATATACTTGGCAGCGTTAAAAAAAATGATAACTTGCAACTGGTTCAGAACAATTACGATGCAATTGTCAACGACTTTAACTGGGACAAGATAAATGGCGAATATTTACGATTATTTGAAGAATGCCTCGCACGAACTAAGGCAGGAAAATAGCCGGCATCCTTCGCTAATTTTTGTAGTAATTGCCCTGTTGTCGATTCCGATGAGCTACGCCGTCAACAGTATCGCTGTTGCTGCGCTCACACTGATCTCGATCATCAACTTCCGAAAGGAAAATTTTCAAAGAGACTTTCAGCTTTTTCTGCCAATTGCATTGTACGGGTTGATGTTGGTTTCCCTTCTTTGGTCGGTTGACATATCCAGTTCGGCAAAAGCGTTGTCCAAAGAACTGCCGTTATTGCTCATTCCCTTATTTTTCTTACTGATTCGGCCATTCTCCGACCGGCAAAAGCAACTCATTATAAAATATTACAGCTACGGCATTCTGCTTTACGGGATATTCTATCTGGTAAAAGCCGCGATCCGATTTATTGCAACCGGCGATTCGTCGGTGTTTTTCTATCACGAATTGGTAACCAAAGATGTCAACGCCATTCACGTATCGGTTTATGTAGCCGTCGCATTCTTTTACTTCCTGACCCGAACGGGCAAAAAAGCTTTCCATTATTTCGCCTTGCTGCTACTATTCGGACTTGTTTTCCTCTTGTCATCAAAGAATATTATTGTCGTTTTCGCAGGGCTGCTCATTATCCATCAGGTTTTTTTTACCAAAACCGCACGGCGTATGAGGCTTCGGAATTTGGCAGTATTGATAATTGCATTGTTTTCACTCACATTTGTCGGAAAAATCAAAGATCGATTTAAGCAGGAATACGAAACCATGATGACCGACAGCAGCGTCAATGACGTCATTGGAAAAGGCAGCGGTACGGTTTATAATGTAAGCATCAAGCAGGCGTGGACACAGGAGCGCTTTTCTCCAAATGATTATTTTCCGGGTACGGCTTTCCGCGTCTATCAATTCCGGATTTTCACCGAAATGCTTGCCGAAGACAATATTTTCTTCAGCGGTTACGGCATAAACGCATCCTATCCGAAAATTGAAGAAAAGACAATAAGCTACAATTTATTCCTGGGCAATGGTGAGAACGAAGGTTACCAAACCAAAAACTTCCACAATCAATACATTCAGATATTTGCAGAACTCGGTATTTTCGGCTTCCTCCTATTATTGCTGATGTTATTGCTGAATGTGAAAATCGCGATTAAAACCAAAGATTTCGTACATATTTCTTTCGCAGTTTTGATGATAAGCCTATTTTTGACAGAGTCATTTTTATGGCGGCAACGCGGAGTAGTGTTTTTTACATTGATGTATTGCTTATTTAACTCCGGCGTCATGCGTGCGCCCAATCAGCAGAAAATATGAAAAGAATTTTAATTACCGGTGCGGCGGGATTTCTTGGCTCGCACTTATGTGACCGCTTTATAAAAGAAGGCTATTTTGTGATTGGAATGGACAACCTGATCACGGGTGATCTGCGCAATATCGAGCATCTCTTTAAACATAAAGACTTCGAATTTTACCATCACGACATAACCAAATTCGTTCATGTACCGGGGAAACTCGACTATATATTGCATTTCGCCTCACCGGCAAGCCCAATCGATTATCTGAAAATCCCGATTCAAACACTTAAAGTTGGATCGCTCGGAACTCATAATTTGCTTGGTCTGGCACGTGTAAAAAACGCCCGCATCCTGATTGCATCAACATCCGAAGTCTATGGTGACCCACTGGTTCACCCGCAAACCGAGGATTATTACGGAAATGTAAATACGATTGGTCCACGTGGTGTTTATGACGAAGCTAAGCGTTTCCAGGAATCGATCACCATGGCCTACCATACATTTCACGGCGTGGAAACGCGCATAGTGCGGATATTCAATACTTACGGTCCGCGGATGCGGCTCAACGACGGTCGGGTAATTCCGGCATTTATCGGACAAGCATTGCGCGGCGAGGATTTGACGATTTTCGGCGACGGGATGCAAACCAGATCGTTCTGCTATGTAGATGATCAGGTGGAAGGCATCTTCAGATTGTTGCATTCCGATTATGTATATCCGGTAAACATTGGCAACCCCGACGAGATTACGATCAGGGATTTTGCGGAAGAAATAATTAAACTGACCGGAACTAAACAAAAAGTTGTATATCATCCACTACCGATAAACGATCCGCTGCAACGCCAGCCCGATACGACCAAAGCGAAGGAACTGCTGGGTTGGGAGGCCAAAGTGTCGCGCGCAGAAGGTATGAAAATCACCTATGACTATTTCAAATCACTTTCTACCGATGATCTGTTAAAAGAAGAACACAAAGATTTTTCCGGCTACATCCACTAGTATGACTTCATCCACGGGACGATATTCCAAATATATCCGGCCGATCAGCGTAACAATGGATTTGCTGATTATCACTATCGGATGTTTTATATTCCTCGAGGAATTACACCTCGATTGGCGATACTATTTGCCTTATCAAACCTTTTCGTGGATTGCAATCGCTTTTTTTGTCAAATTTTACAGTGTTTACCGATTTACGACACCAGTCGAAATCTTTTCAAAACTCGTTAAACAGAGTGTTTTATTCCTGCTGTTGGTCATCGCATTCTTTCCATTTGCGAAAGAACCTATTTTCAGCGGAAGTGCGATCGCAATATTTATGGTCGTATGTGTTTTTGCGATTTCAGTAGTCAAACTGTTGCTGTTTTATTATCTGAAAAAGTATCGGATCATCACCGGAAGCAATTTCCGCAACACCGTAATCATCGGTTATACCGCAGAGGCGATTCGCCTAAAAGAATTATTTGAGAATCGAAATGACTACGGCTACCGGTTTATGGGTTATTTCTCGGATAAAAAGTCTAATGAAAATATTGTCGGTCGCGTATCTGAATTAAAGGAATTCGTAATCAACAACAAAGTCGACGAGATTTACTGCTCGCTGAATGAGATTTCCAACGAACAACTGAAAAACCTGGTTGAGTTTGCCGACGACAATAAGAAAACCATCAAATTTATCCCCGACACAAAAGAAATCTTCTCGAAAAACCTGAAAATTGATTATTACGAATTTTTCCCGGTTTTGTCATTGCAGAAGACGATGCTTCACGATCCGGTGACAAAAGTTTTTAAACGCATATTCGACATTGTTTTTTCACTGGTCATTATTCTCGGGATGCTGTCCTGGCTTACCCCGCTGTTGGCAATTCTGATCAAACTCGAATCCCGCGGACCTGTTTTCTTTAAGCAAGGCCGCCCGGGAATTGACGAAAAGGAATTTTTCTGTTATAAGTTCCGTTCGATGCGAATGAATAAAACAACCGAGCGGGAAGCGTCGAAAAACGATCCCCGGGTGACGCGCATTGGACGATTTATGCGCAAGACAAGCATCGACGAAATGCCACAATTTCTGAATGTTTTAATGGGCGAAATGTCGGTCGTAGGGCCGCGGCCACACCTATGGTCACAAAATAAAGCGTACGGCAACAAGATCAAGAAATATATGGTGCGCCACTACGTAAAACCCGGAATAACCGGCCTGGCGCAAGTTCGCGGTTACCGCGGCGAAATTGAAACTGATGAAGACATGATCAATCGGATCAAATTTGATGTCTTTTACATCGAGAACTGGTCGCTGTTGCTTGATCTGAAAATAATCGTGCAAACCATCATCAACATTTTCAAGGGCGACGAAAAAGCGTATTAGAACACGTTTTGCTCCAATAAATTCGTTACCTGATTGTCAAGGTTGAAAACTGATGCATTTTGCTGAACGGTTAGTTTCAACTTCAGAATATCATCCGCCGACAACTTCGAAATTTCCACAAGAGTGTCGTTTAAAGCAGCATAATCTTCCACTTCAACCACCCAGCCCAAATTGTTTTGTTGAACGATATCACCGCCTTCACCGCCTCCAAAATACAGAATGGGAAATCCGAGCGCGCCGTATTCAAATATCTTCGATGGCACCGAACCGTAAATTCGCGTCCGAAGTGGTACCACTGCAATATCATATTCGGATAACGTCGTGAGTAATTCGGTTCGGGTCAGCATCCCGTGAAAAACGATGTTTTTTTCACTATTGGCGTTTAAAAATTCCTGAATCTGTCGCGTTTCGGCGCCATCGCCAAAAATGTGAAGCTCGACTCCATCGGGCAAGTTTATTTTTTGACATAATTCCGAGATTCCCTGCGCTACTCCCAGCAATCCGGCATAAAATATTCTGATTATTGGATGAGGTTGCGGTTGGGTATAAACATGTTGATGATCGGGATAATTGCGGTACAAATAGCATTGTTTTCCTG
>JADMKR010000080.1 GCA_015478765.1 Flavobacterium sp. | reverse complement strand
GCATTACCGTGATTATTGGCTTAATCGCATTTCTTTTACTATTGTGGCGATTGGCCGATTTCATCAGTGGATTCACCCAAAAGCGCATGAACAAAAAGGGCAGGGCAACGGCTGTATCGGTCATCCTATTTTTAAGACGTGCTGCAAAAGTGGCCATTGTGGTTTTTGGTACAATCGTAGTGCTGGATACTTTGGGGTTTGATGTTACTACCGGACTTGCAGCATTGGGAATTGGTGGTATCGCCCTGGCGTTAGGTGCGCAAAAAACAGTAGAAAACTTTGTTGGAAGTGTTACCTTAATTGCAGACCAGCCAATTCGGGTGGGCGACTTTTGTACCGTCAGCGGTGTCACGGGTACGGTCGAACAGATTGGCATGAGATCCACCAGGATTAGAACGTTGGGCCGAACAGTCGTAAGCATACCCAATGGCGAATTCTCGTCGTCAAAAATTGAAAATTATGCACATCGCGACCGATTTCTGTTGAAGCATATTTTTGACCTTCGGTATGAAACTACACCTGATCAAATTCGATATTTGTTGGTTGAACTCCGCACGATACTGTATGCACACCCAATGGTGAATCCAGATCCGGCGCGCGTGCGCTTCATAAGTCTGGCCAGCAGTTCGCTGCAGCTCGAGATTTATGCATATATAGATGCGCCCAATTTTGATGTATTTCTCGAAGTTCAGGAGGATTTGCTATTGCGAATGATGGATACTGTGGCGGCGAGCGGAACCAACTTTGCATTTCCTTCACGAACAATTTATATGGCCCGCGACAAAGGCTTATCGGAAGAGAAAAGTGCAGAATCACACGCGAAGGTATCATCATGGCGGGAATCGAATGATATTTCCATCCCCAACTTTGAAAAGGGGCGTATTGAAGAATTGAAAGGTTCCATCACATACCCTGCTGATGGATCTGTTGGACATAAAATTAAGTAACAATCAACCTCATTTAATCAGCAACCTCGTTATATTTGCAATATGGAAAAATCGCCGAGTTCAAAAATCCAAAAGCAATATAATCAGGGCTTTGCCTTTGGCATACATCCAGCCTTTGCCGATTGCGAAGATCTTAGCAAATGCGCCAAAGAATATAATAACGATGCTTTTAAATCAGGATTTGCAGATGGCCGAGTGGAATATATCCGTTTGAACGGACCTCTGTGCGACGGTCTTCCGAAAAAACTTCTTACTCCGAAACTCGTCGAGCATTTTGAACTGCTGGGCAAAATAGCATGGCCACTTGAGATTCACGGTTTTTCAAAACATCAAACTTCCATTATTCAATATCATTACAAGCAAGGGCTATCTGCATACAATGCCGCCTCCAATTATCACTTACTTGAATTGCTGGATGATAATGGAATAGAAATGTCCGTCGGATATTAATTCAATAAATATTAAAGATAATTCCGTAACTACCGGCTTTCGGTAATGGTTAAATTTGTGTTCTAACTTCTAAATTCAACACAATGGAATCAAATAATAAGGGATTGCTCTTTGGAAGCAATACGCACAACACAGATAAAGCCTTGTTTGCCGATCAAAACGAAAACTCCCGATATGACGCGGCCGATCAAAACAATACTTCGCAACAACGAGATTCGTCAGATCCCGATACAAGGGAGGAAAGCCGGTACGAAAATAGTAATCCGGGAGGCGCCGGCGGTTCGGGAAGTGCTGCCACCAATGATCCGGATGAAGAAACAATCAATAATCGTAAATAGAACACGCCTCTACTGTTGATTGTTCGAAGTCGATTAGTTCCGCGGAATATTCCCCGGCTCCATGAATCCGATGTGTTCCTGCAAACCTTTCGTCCAGAAATATGAGATGTCCGTTTGAGGAGCCTGTAATGCCTCCACGGCTTTGGAAATAATAAACGGCGCATGATTGCCAAAATCGTTTACCACCGACTTTTTTAGTTCAAGGACAATATCAACGTACGTACCGGCGTCGTCGTCCGTGTCGTCTGAAAGGTTGGGTTCGCCGTGGTAGTGTATAAGGCTGAATAAGGATCCTTTACCCGCGAGGAAATCTGCTATTATATTATCGACGGTTGCGTGTTTTGCAGAAGCATCGCGTCGGGGCATTTGTCTGGGGACGCCCAAGGTTCCGGGTATCTTAAAAGTGGCGATATATTTTTGCATTAGAATTCGTGTTTGATTTCTAAAGGTAGGAATATCGAATAACACTTCCCAATCAATTAACACTCGCGTTCCCTGGGTATATTTATTGAATCAGAAGTGGTTACAACGGCGAAATCGAATTTCACTACTGAATCGAATTAGCCAATATGAAGAAGAGAACCAGTCTGCGACAAATAAAAAAAACCGAAACAGAAGTCTCGGTTTTTATGTGGGCGATACTGGGTTCGAACCAGTGACCCCTACCTTGTCGAGGTAGTGCTCTGAACCAGCTGAGCTAATCGCCCGGGCCTGCAAATTTAAATTAAATTTCGAATTGTCATAGGCTTTGCACAAAAAAAGACTTCAAAATAATTTAGTAGATTTACCTGAATCGACAAAATCATGAAAAACAATTATTCAGAATTAAATATCCTAGTACAAAAAGTAATCGACCTTGCCGCATCCAAAAAATACAGCGAGGCGAATCACACTCTGGCAGAAGCCGGTGATCTGCTGGATGAAATTCTCGACCATTCAGACGATGATGCCGACTTGATTGAAATAAGCCGCTATCAGGTTTACTGAATCAATTACAGCAAAAAATTAACATGCCGCCATTATAGCGGCTTTAGTAATGAAAAAGTTAAACTTCGCATAAAAGGCGGCTGTCCGATTTAACGGAATTCGTAGATTTATAAAAAGCCTCTATGAAGACTCCGCTACTGGTTTTTAATCAAAATGGTATTTATTGTGAGCAAGCCGATGTGTATCTCGACCCATGGCGGCCTGTTCGCGATGCTATCATAACGCACGGTCATGCCGATCACTCGCGATGGGGACACAAAAATTACATAACGCACCATACCAACGTACCCATAATCAAGCATCGCTTGGGCGATATAAATGTCACCGGAAAAGATTGGAACGAAACCTTCACAATCAACGGCGTTAAATTCTCATTACATCCTGCAGGGCACATTATTGGCAGCGCGCAAGTGAGGGTTGAGTATAAAGGAGAAGTTTGGGTATTTACTGGAGATTATAAAACCGAAGACGACGGCGTTTCGGTTCCTTATGAGGTCGTGAAATGCCACACGTTCATTACCGAATGTACTTTCGGATTGCCTGCATTTAAATGGTTGCCGCAGTCGGAAGTTATGTCGGATGTCAACCAGTGGTGGGCGTCCAATAAAGCCGAAGGAAAAACATCGCTGCTTTTTGGATATTCATTAGGCAAGGCGCAACGACTTTTAAAATATCTCGATCCGTCGATTGGCACAATATATACGCATGGCGCCATTGAAAACATGACCAACGTTTTGCGGCCCATGGTCGATTTTCCACCTACGACACTGGTGACGCGCGAAACGAATAAAAATGATTTTCCCGGCAGTTTGGTTCTCGCACCGCCCAGTGCTCACGGCAGTGTATGGATCCGCCGGATGACACCGTTTGTAACCGGAGCTGCAAGTGGCTGGATGGCTTTTCGCGGTGCGCGCAAGCGACGGGCAATCGACAAAGGATTTGTGCTGAGCGATCACTGCGATTGGTATGCGTTACTTGACAGTATCAAAGCGACCGGCGCCGAGAAGATAATCACCACTCATGGATACACCGAAATTTTCTCACGATACCTGTGCGAACTCGGGTATGACGCGCGAACCGAAAAAACTCAGTATGAAGGGGAAGCTGCCGAAATGGACGCAGCCGTAACCGACGATAAAATCACCGAGGAATCAGCATGAAGAATTTTGCCAACCTCATAAAAGCACTTGATAATTCGAATAGAACATCGGTAAAAGTCGATGCACTCACCGACTATTTTCAACATGCGTCCAATCAGGATAAAGTATGGACCATTGCAATATTATCTCATCGGCGACCGCCCCGGCCTGTAAATACCACATTACTGCGAATTTGGGCAAATGAATTGGCCAACATTCCGCTGTGGTTATTCGAAGAGTCATATCATATTGTAGGCGACCTTGCCGAGACAATCGCCTTGGTGATTCCAACTACACGGGAGCACTCCGACAAAAGCCTGACCGAATACCTGCGCGAGATGATCGATCTCAAAAAGAAAGCCGATCCTGAAAAACGCGAATACTTACATCAAAACTGGCTGGCGCTCAATTATTACGAAAGATTTGTATTTACAAAACTCATCACAGGAAGTTTCCGGATTGGCGTGAGCCAAAAACTGATGACACGAGCCTTGTCCAAAGCAACAGGCGTTGATGAAGATATTTTGGCGTCCAAGCTAATGGGAAATTGGGATCCACACACGATTACTTTTCAGGAATTGGTGCTCGAGGAACGCCGAAGCGATTACCTTTCAAAACCGTACCCATTCTATTTGGCTTATCCGGTCGAAGGTGAAATATCTTCCCTGGGTGATCCTTCAGAATGGAGCATCGAACATAAATGGGACGGGATTCGCTCCCAAAGCATTTTCCGGGAAGGTCAGCTGTATGTCTGGAGTCGGGGTGAGGAATTAGTAACCGACAAATATCCGGAACTCGGCAAACTCGTCGCGGTGATTCCGAACGGGACAGTAATTGATGCCGAAATCCTGCCCTTTCCTCAAGGAGAAATCGGTACTTTCAATGATTTACAAACTAGAATTGGCCGAAAAACCCTATCGCAGGCATTACTTCAAAAAACGCCGGTAATTCTGAAAGCATATGATTTACTGGAGTGGGAAGGAGAGGATATTCGGCTGCGCCCGTATGCAGAGCGCCGCCTACTTCTCGAAAAGCTGCTTTCCAATTTGCCTGATGATATGCCGCTGCTTTTATCCGAACGAATCACACTCGACTCCTGGGACGAAGTGGCTACCGAGCGAATGCGCTCCCGCGACATTAAAAGCGAAGGATTAATGCTGAAACGGAACGATTCACCATATCTGGTCGGGCGTAAAAAAGGCGATTGGTGGAAGTGGAAAATTGAACCGCTTGCCATCGACGCCGTGTTGACGTATGCTATGCGCGGACATGGCCGCCGTTCAAATTTATTTACCGATTATACTTTTGCGCTCTGGCAGGATAAAGAAGACGGTGAGCGCGAACTCGTAACTTTCGCCAAAGCATATTCCGGTTTGACCGACGCCGAATTTCGAAAGGTGGATGATTTCATCAAAAAAAATACATTGGAACGATTTGGCCCGGTGCGAAGTGTCGTGCCCAAATTGGTTTTCGAAATAGGGTTTGAGGGCATTGCATTGTC
>JADMKR010000079.1 GCA_015478765.1 Flavobacterium sp. | reverse complement strand
AGTTCATTCAAAAGAACAACATCGTTTAAATCAATCGCATTGTAATCAAGCGAACGCAATTCAGAGTTGGTATAATCAAACTCCCGACTGGTGTAGATTTTAGACAGGAAATTGCTTTTATCGGCGCGGCCAATACTTAAAACCCTGGATTTCTTAGGTTTCGATATGCTGAAGTAGAGTCGGTTATCGTATGGCAGACCATTGTCGGTGATTTCTGCAAAGCCTTGGAAATCCTCTTTAGGTATTGTAAATGTCACTGATTTTTGTGCCGAATCGAAATTGGCAACTGTTTTCCCGACCAATTTTTGATGGTTATAAAGAGCGATGGGCATCTCTGAAGCGAGTTCGCCATAAGCCGAAAGATTTATGGTAAGTTCATAAAAGTTGTCGGTTATATTATTAATGTAAGCACTATCTACGGCGGTATTGCTACGTTGTTCAGCTTCGGGAGTTACAAAGAAGGTGTTGTTGGCTGGGTCGAGACCCGCCAATTGCGAACTTCCCACACCGAGTCCATCGCTGATGAAAACGACATCTTTATTATAATTGGATTTACGTGAATTAATGGTGGCCAGGGCCGCATCGGGGCGGAAGGCTACGCCGCTGTATGACAAATTTTGCAGGTCGTTCCGGACGGAGCGAATATCGGTATTCCAGTAGGTATTGTCATTTGTAATTAATGTGAAATTCCGCTCTGGAGGTACATGCGTCAATAAATCTTCCACTGCACGTTTCAGCAATTCCCCATTTTTCCCTTTAGCCTGCATGCTGAACGAATTATCGAGGACTATAAACAGTTCGTTTGACGTTCCTTCACTATCATTTGCTTTGAAAAATGGTTGTGCAAAAGCGAAAATCAAAGAGGCGAGAAGAAATAGCCTTGTGAATAATAACAGCCACTTTTTGATTTTCGAACTTTTACGCGTTTGAACCGACAGTTCTTTTAAAAACCTGACATTGGTAAATAGCTGCTTTTTGAATCGGCGTAATTGAAATAAGTGAACCAGAATCGGGATTACCAGAAGAAAAAGGAAGTAAAGGATTTCCGGATTTTTAAAATGCATTCTGATTTAAGTTTTTCAAAAGTACAACTTTTTTCTGTTTTGGTAAACGACGCCGCTTGTTTTAGAAATGTAACGTATTTCGGTTACTTATTCTTGTCGTTCCGTTTTTTGTTCTGGCTGCGCAATAGGTTGCGGTTTACCGATCCGCCTGTTTTTTTCTTTGTTTTTGACGGTCCGCCCAAATTGACTTTTTTGTTCTTAGCCGATTTCTCCTGAAATGCGCCATCGCCGTCCAATTTTGGTTTTTTGAGCAGGAATTTAATTTTCTCCTTCTCTTTTTCGGGTCCAATTAACAACGTGGAAACCTCGACCTCGGCCGGGAATTCCAGCATGTCCAGTTCGCGGTTCATCAACAGTTCGATTTCTATTTTCATTTCCTCTTCGCGCGGTGTAATAAGGCTTATTGCGGTTCCCGTGGCATCGGCGCGACCAGTTCTTCCAATGCGGTGCATATATTGCTCGGGGATTTCGGGCATCTCAAAATTGACTACGTGCGTTATATTGGAAATGTCGAGTCCGCGTGCCATCACATCGGTCGTAATGATTCCGCGCAATGCTCCGCTCTGGAACGAAGCCATGGTATTCAAACGATAATTCTGCGACTTGTTTGAGTGTATAACACCGAATTGACCTTCAAAGTTAGATTCGATTTTTTCGTGCAACAAATCGGATATCCGTTTATTGTTCACAAACACCAGTACGCGTTGCATCGACTCATCGGTCATCAGAAGATGCGACAGCAGGTTTACTTTGGTGTTGAAATTCACAACGTTATAAGCCAGCTGTTCTATGTTTTCAAGCGGTGTACCCGATGGTGCCAATGTCACTTCTTCGGGAAAGTCGAAATAGTCGTTCAGGATTGCATCCACATCTTCGGTCATGGTAGCCGAAAACAATATATTTTGACGGCGCGGCTTCATCATGGCCAAAATTGATGTTAACTGCGGACGGAAACCGAGGTTCAACATTTCGTCAAATTCGTCGATGACCAATTTCTGTGTTTCGTCAAAACGGATGACATTATCCAATGCCAGATCCATCACGCGGCCCGGTGTTCCAACGAGTATATCAATTCCCTGATAGACTGCCGTTTTTTGTGTATTGATATTGACCCCGCCGTAAATCGCAGCGATGCGAACCGACATGTATTTGGTTAGTTTTTCGACTTCATCGGCTACTTGTACCACCAATTCGCGCGTAGGAACGAGTATGACGATCCGAGGTGTATCGGTAGGTGTGAACTTGTACAATTTAAGCAATGGCAGCAAATAAGCCAAAGTTTTTCCGGTACCGGTTTGGGCAATCCCCATCATATCGCGACCCGACATTATTACCGGAAAAGATTTTTCCTGGATAGGCGTAGGTGTGGTAAATCCTAAATCATCTATTGCTTTCTGTACTGATTTGGGAAGATTGAATTGCTCGAATGTGGCCATTTGCATGCTTTTTGGCAAAGGTACGTCAAAATGCCGCATCGCAAAGAAAGTCGTTGGCTTAATTAGCGCTACGTGTAATTCAGAACTTCTCAAAAACGCCTAATCCGAATAGGGCAAAATCATATTTTACCGGATCGTTTTTGTCAAGTGATCGCAATTGCAGATCGAGTTCGGCTACTGCTTTCGCATCGTTTTGTTTTCGGTTGAGCAAGCCCAGTTTTCGCGCGACATTGCCGGAATGCACATCGAGCGGACACGACAATGCTGATGGCGGAATTTTATCCCATAATCCGAAATCCACACCGCAGTTATCGTTGCGTACCATCCAGCGCAGGAACATATTGATTCTCTTTGCTGATGATCCGCGCGCCGGATCGCCCACATGTTTTTGGGTGCGCTGTAAATGTGGAACCTCAAAGAATGCTTTTTTGAATTCATGGATGGCGGGCTGCAGATTGTCATTTTGTATATATTGGGCGAATATCGCTTCAGGCCCGCCGTGGATGCTGTAGATGTGTTTAAGCGAGGTAACAAATGTAACCAAATCCCCGCCGTTGAAGGTACGGTGAACAAAATCCGACAATTGTTGCAGCTCGCGGTCGGAGTGCGACATTACAAAATCGTATGGTGCGTTACCCATCAATTCGATGATTTTTTTCGAATTGCGAATAATCATCGTCCGGTTGCCCCATGCAATCGTTGCGGCAAGAAACCCTGATACTTCGATGTCCTCACGCCCACTGAAGAGATGCGGGATCTGAATCGGATCCGAATCGATAAACTGCGGCGTATTGTACTGCGACACTTTTTCGTCAAGAAAATCTTTTAGTTCTTTTTTTGTCATCGGCATAAAGATACCAATTCACTATTCAATTGGGCTCAGTTCCCGCGCGTAAAAGCCTTCGCTTAGATCAGATCCGAGAAGCTGCGGAACGACGCGCAGGTGTTTTTTGAAATATTCGATTTGTGCGCCGTTCACACACGGCAAGGGTCCGTCGCCGGTCCCCCAAAAAAATGGATGATCTGCCGGAGAATAATATTGGAGGTTTCCTTCAGTCAATGGTATGAATGCTGTTACGCGATTAGAATCGGCATGCGGGAAAACTAAATTGGAAACCCCAAGTGTATTGGTGGTTCCGTTCAGCGGGTTATTGGTCAACGAGGACAGATTGATACTCGTTAAGGTGACAAATACCGCTATAAACGTGCTTACTCCAACTGCGGAGGTGATCAATCTTCTGGGAATTATAACGCTTAGAAGTACGCATAAAAATAATAAAATAAAATGCAGGAAGAAACGATACTGGGGAGACGATATTGCCAAAATCGCGATTTGGAAAAGCATAGCACTATATACCAGCCACCACTGCCGCTGCTTAATTTTCAACAGAAAAAACGGTGTGATGGCAACCAGAACCAGCAATAGCCAATTAAAAAATCCATGTAGCTTCGGAAGTTGCAACCAGGTAATAAATAAATCGGTCGCGCTCATATGGCTGAATTCGGCGAGTGATATACGATAGCCAAATAATTTCGTCATCGAAAAATAGAAATTTGCGACTGCATCCGGAACT
Source organism: Flavobacterium sp. (assembly GCA_015478765.1). Lineage (GTDB taxonomy): Bacteria > Bacteroidota > Bacteroidia > Flavobacteriales > Flavobacteriaceae > Flavobacterium. The sequence goes on along the minus strand of JADMKR010000079.1, from coordinate 1,291 downwards.
GCGTGCGCGCCGCCCGGCGACCAGACGATTGGAAAAAGGGGATGGCCGCTCGTGACATAGTTCTTCGATACAAATAACACGCTCAGTGCAAGTACTGCGCCTAATATGCGAAATAAATCCCTCTGATTTCCGGTGAAATTCCTGATGATAAGAATCATTGGAAAAACGACCAAACCTGCAGCCGTGCTTTTGATAAAGACAGCGAAAATCGTCAGAATGCATGTAACGATAAATCCATTGCCAGTGGCTTTGTTAAATTCAGCAACAAAATAATATACGATTAAAAATGTCAGAATATAAACCGGCAAATCGGGCGATGGAGCGTTTGCGAATTGAAGCAGCAGCACATTGAATATCGGGAACAAGCCAAAAATCAGACTATTTCGGTTCCGATTTTCAGAAAAATCCTGAAGCAGGCTAAAGGCGAAGAAATTGCCAAGTAGCAGACAAAATCCGCCGAGGTCATTAAACTCGGAATATAAAAACGAAAAGTTCAGAGCGCTTTGGGTCAAATGCCAACCGCTTTGCTGACCTAAGAAAATGTGCAAATTTGCGACACCGTGCACATATCCGTATTCGTTAAGCCATTTGATGGTTTGGATATAATATGATTCGTTGTCAACAATAAACGGCGCCGCCGCACTGTTGGCCAAAATTATGATGCCAATTACACAAAGAAGTAATCGATGACTTGGTGAAAAACTTTTAAATTGGGTGATTCCGTTGCGGTAAAGAGATTGAATATCAATGCGATACCGAAACCAGATGAGCAGGTTGATCAACAATAGAATCATGTGAAACTCGAAGTTGACTCTTGTGAAAAGTGCCCAAAATCCCGCCAGAATGGTGATTGTAAACAGACCCAGAAATGCCGTAACGGGTATACTGTCCATTTTGAGTCGGAAAAATCGATTGGTGATACAGCCAAAGTTGACCGCTGTAATAAAAATGTATGTCCAGCTTAGCAGGATCAATAGCATAGATTACGGAATTCGGCCATCGACCATTACTAGTTTTCGATCGGCCATATTGGCAAGATCTTCATTATGGGTGACTATTACGAATGTTTGGCCAAATTCATTGCGAAGCTCGAAGAAGAGTTTGTGCAGATTTTCAGCCGATGCTGTATCGAGATTTCCCGAAGGTTCGTCGGCAAAAATAACAGCGGGCTTATTTATCAGTGCTCTGGCAACGGCCACGCGCTGTTGTTCGCCGCCCGACAGTTCATTCGGTTGATGGTTTATCCGATGCGATAGTCCGAGGTAGGAAAGAAGCGTCTTCGCCTCGGCCT
>JADMKR010000078.1 GCA_015478765.1 Flavobacterium sp. | reverse complement strand
TCCTGAATTCTGATGGCGGCGACATTTCGCTGGTCTCAATCGCCGATGGCAAACATGTCACGGTGCGTCTCGAAGGTGCGTGCCTCGCGTGCAGCGTCAATCAAATGACATTGAAAGCAGGTGTTGAGACAACAATCAAAAAGTTCGCGCCGCAAATCGAGACGGTCGTTAACGTCGCATAACTTTTGGGCGTGACCGCAAGGGTCGGGTTTTTCGCTATATCTTTATTCTACTAGCCATGGTTTAAACCCTTGGCTAGTAGAATAAAGGATACCGCTGCAACCCCTCACGCAAACAGCCGCCAGTCGTTTCAAATCCAACTTTCCAACTTTCGACTTTTCACTTTATGACTTATACTGATATACTGATTATTGGCGCCGGCCCAACCGGACTCTTCACGGTCTTCGAAGCCGGATTATTAAAACTCAAATGCCACATCATCGACGCGCTTCCACAACCCGGAGGCCAGCTTGCCGAACTCTATCCAAAAAAACCGATTTTCGATATTCCTGGTTTTCCGGAAGTTCTCGCAGGTGACCTTGTCGACAATCTTATGGAGCAAATCAAACAGTTCCAACCCGGGTTTTCACTCGGTGAACGCGCCGACACCATCGACAAGCAGGAAGATGGTACCTTTATCGTTATCTCCGATAAGGGAAAAAAATATCACGCAAACTCCATTGCGATTGCCGGCGGCCTGGGCAGTTTCGAGCCACGAAAACCGCTGATCGAAGACATCGAATTCTACGAAGGCAAAGGTGTAAAGTACTTTATCAAAAACCCGGAGAAATTCCGCGACAAACGCGTCGTAATTGCCGGTGGCGGTGACTCAGCGCTCGACTGGAGCATTTTCCTTTCTAATGTCGCTTCCGAGGTTACATTGATTCACAGAAGAAATGAATTCCGCGGCGCACTCGACTCAGTCGATAAAGTCCAGGAATTAAAAAACGAAGGAAGAATCCGTTTGATAACCCCGGCCGAGGTTGTAGGCCTGAAAGGCGCCGAGCATTTGGAGTCGATTGATATTGACGAAAATGGCGCACACCGCAATATTCCGTGTGATTATTTCATTCCGCTTTTCGGCCTTACGCCAAAACTTGGCCCAATAGCGAACTGGGGACTTGAGATTGAAAAGAATGCGATCAAAGTCAACAATGCACTCGATTATCAAACCAACATCCCCGGAATCTACGCCATAGGCGACGTGAACACCTATCCCGGTAAATTAAAACTGATCCTATGCGGTTTCCACGAAGCCACGATGATGTGCCAAAGCGTTTACCAACGCATGAACCCCGGTAAAAAATACGTGATGAAGTACACCACTGTTTCAGGTGTCGACGGATTTGATGGCACTAGAAAAGAAGCGGAAAAGGCGGTGGTTAAAGCAATTGATTAGTTAGGAGATAGGAGTTAGGAAATAGGATTTAGGAGGCAGGAGTTAGGAATTAGGAGTTAGGAAATAAGAATGGCGGTACAAAGATTTGAAGATTTATTGGTGTGGCAGAAATCTCAGGATTTGGCTGTGGCTGTGTATTCTTCTTTTACATCATGTAAAGATTTTGCATTTCGCGACCAGATAACAAGAGCATCTGTTTCAGTGTCAAATAATATCGCCGAAGGATTTGAGCGAAGTTCAAATGCTGACTTTTCCAGATTCCTGTATATCTCTTTAGGCAGCATAAGCGAAGTAAGGTCGATGTTATATTTGGCAGTGCGTTTACATCTTTTAACGTCCAGTGATTTCGAAAAAATAAATCAACAATCAAACGAAATTTCCGAAATGCTATACGGATTAATAAACTCAATGAAAAAGAAATAACTTTCCTGCGAACCCCTAACTCCTAACCCCTAACCCCTAACCCCTAATTCCCATGGACATCCAACTCAAAATAACCGACCGCGACGGAATTCAACACACCATTGAAGCCCCAACCGACATGAACATGAATATCATGGAAGTCGTACGCATGTACGAACTCGCGCCTGAAGGTACCATCGGCGTTTGCGGCGGCATGGCAATGTGCGCATCCTGCCAATGCTATATCGTAAATGATGTTAAGGTTCCGCCGATAAATGATGATGAGGAAGCTATGTTGTCGGAAGCATTTAATGTAAAACCGAACAGCCGTCTTGGTTGTCAGATTGCGATTACGGAAGAACTCAACGGATTAGAGATTGAACTCGCACCTGAGTCGTAGATACCCAAGTACGTGAAATAAAAACCATTAAGTACATTAAGAACATTTCGGACAATCCCTCTTCGAACTTAACGCTGTTAACGGTAAAAAAATAAACCATTAAGTACATTAAGAACATTCAGGAAAACCCCTCAACGAACTTAATGCTCTTAATGGTAAAAAAATAAACCATTAAGTACATTAAGAAGCAAATCCTCAACGAACTTAACGCTCTTAATGGTAAAAATAAACCATTGAGCACATTAAACATTTAGAGAAATTACTCAACGAACTTAATGACCTTAATGGTTCAAAAACATAAAACCATTAAGTACATTAAGAACATTTCGGACAATCCCTCTTCGAACTTAACGCTGTTAACGGTAAAAAAATAAACCATTAAGTACATTAAGAACATTCAGGAAAACCCCTCAACGAACTTAACGCTCTTAATGGTAAAAAAATAAACCGTTAAGTACATTAAGCAGTTAGGATCAAATCCTTAAAGAACTTAATGCTCTTAATGGTTCAAAAATAAATAGATCTTAATGGTTCAAAAGGTGACTACTTAAATGCCGCGTGGCCAGTGATGTCCATTCCGGTGATCAGCAAATGAATGTCGTGTGTGCCTTCGTAGGTGATAACCGATTCAAGGTTCATCATGTGGCGCATAATTGAGTATTCGCCGGTGATTCCCATTCCGCCTAAAATCTGACGTGCTTCCCGCGCGATTTCGATCGCCATATTCACGTTATTTCTTTTTGCCATTGAGATCTGTGCCGAAGTTGCTTTGCCTTCGTTGCGCAAAACCCCGAGTCGCCAAGTAAGCAGTTGCGCTTTCGTGATTTCGGTGATCATTTCGGCAAGTTTCTTTTGTTGGAGTTGCGTCGCCGCGATTGGTTTGTCGAACTGGATGCGTTCTTTTGCGTAACGCAACGCCGTATCGTAACAATCCATTGCTGCGCCTATTGCGCCCCATGCGATTCCGTAGCGAGCCGAATCAAGGCAGCCAAGCGGCGCACCCAGACCGGATTTGTTCGGAAGCAGGTTTTCCTTAGGGACTTTTACATTATCGAAAATCAGTTCGCCTGTTGCCGAAGCGCGAAGCGACCATTTGTTATGTGTTTCAGGAGTCGTAAATCCTTCCATACCGCGCTCGACTACGAGTCCGTGGATGCGGCCTGTCTCATCTTTCGCCCAAACCACTGCAATATCGGCAAACGGTGCGTTTGAGATCCACATTTTGGCGCCATTCAGTAAATAATGGTCACCTTTATCTTTAAAGTTGGTTGTCATGCCGCCCGGGTTCGAGCCGTGGTCAGGCTCGGTCAAACCGAAACAACCTATAAATTCTCCCGATGCCAGTTTCGGCAGGTATTTCATTCTTTGTTCTTCGTTGCCGTATTTCCATATCGGGTACATAACGAGTGACGACTGTACCGATGCCGTTGATCGTACACCCGAGTCGCCGCGTTCGATTTCCTGCATGATGAGTCCGTATGCGATTTGATCCAATCCGGCGCCACCGTATTCTTCGGGGATGTACGGTCCGAATGCGCCAATGTCTGCGAGTCCTTTAATGATCTGTTTCGGAAACTCCGCTTTTTGAGCATACTCTTCGATGATTGGCGACACTTCGCGCTTTACCCATTCGCGCGCAGCGTCGCGTACGAGCTTGTGCTCATCGGTCAGTAAATCATCGACTTGGTAGTAATCCGGGGCCTGGAATAAATCTGGTTTCATAAGATTGTTTTAGCTGTGCAAAAGTAGGCAAACAAAACCGAGTTGCAAATAGTTATGAAAACGATTTCGGTATGGGTTTGGGCAATCCGCAAGCGGCCGGGCTGTACGTTTCAATCTTTTTATAAAATCGCTGTCGCATTTTATAAAAAGGATTTACACTGCCATCCCTATTGCGCTTCTGAATTTAAATACCACGAATACAAATTGTACAAATAATATTACCATAAATTATTTTGTAGAAAAATCTGCGAATCTGCGGTTATAAAACACCTTGTTAAAGCCGCTGTATCAAGGCTAAAAAGAATTTAGAATCATCATACGCGAAAGAAAAATTTAAATAATATATTGCGTGAATGAATTTTATACAATCGAGCAAAGAGCGCTGGCTGCTTTACGGAGGGTTACTACTATTTACAATCGGATTTGGGCTTGCGTTGGCGATTGGCACTGATGATTATCAGGGATCCCGAACTTTTGAAGGAACACCTTTCGGATTGTTCATCGTTATGGCCGTATTTATCGCTCCAATATGGGAAGAACTAACATTCCGGGGAACATACACAAAAAATAGAATTCTACGCTGGATTTCACTTATTGCAATTCCCGTATTTTTGTTGATTTCAAGTGCCGAATGGGTTGCGTGGCTATTGCTTTTAGTATTTTACCTACTGCATTTTTTATCGTTGTGTCACGGATTCAGTAGTTTGATTTGGAAATTTTCTTTGGTTGTCAATGCTTTTTTATTTGGATTCGTACATTATAAAATGGCCGACTTCGCGTCAGTCGAAACTGCTTACTTAGTACTTTTCCAGTTTGCGGTGGGACTGCTATTGATTTGGGTAACGCTGAACTTCGGAATTGTAAAATCCATGATATTCCACTGCCTTTATAATTTCGTCCCGGTATTAATTCTTTTTTTATACGTCCAGTTTCCGGATCAAACCGTTCAGCGTTTTGAAAACGAAAATATTGAAGTGAAATGGAGCAGAGTTCCTGCAATTGGTGAAGCATCATCGCATTATCAGGCAGGTAAAAAACTGATCACTGTTAAAAATATGGAAGGGGCTATGATTTATGACGTGCTGCAAACCAATCCTGCGGCCAAGCGAAAAATCAATGAACTTCAACCATGGGTTAGGTTTAATTTCCAATTTACGTTAAGGGACACTACTGGCGGCGTAAATTTACAAGATGAGGTTAAGCGCTTTCTGGAAACGGAAATGGTAAAAAAGATTGAAGAAGATATGTACTAGCTACATCTTCAAATAAAAATCCGTTGTCAAGTTTATATACTCATTCGTGTATTGCTTTGCCAGTTCGCTGTCGCTCGTGTCGTGGCGAGCAATTACATCTTCAAGTAAAAATCCCTTGTCAGCGCGATATATTCATCTGTATATTCATGCCGCCCGATTTCAATAATCAGCTCATCGATTTCGACAGTTACTTCATTTCGGCTAAAAGCTAATAGTGACCTTTTAATTTC
>JADMKR010000077.1 GCA_015478765.1 Flavobacterium sp. | reverse complement strand
CGACAATACCGTTACCGGTCCGCTGACAATCAATCCAAATAAAGAGGGAGAGATCAAGGCTGGAAAAGTAGGTTCGATGTTGAATATTTTGGGTGCGAATTATACCCGACAGTATCAGGAGCTCGCCATGCAATCGCGATTGAAAATTCCGATGCTTTTCGCATTGGATGTCGTCCACGGATATAAAACCACATTTCCTATTCCGCTGGCTGAAGCTGCCAGTTGGGATTTGGAAGCTATCGAACTTGCCGCTCGTGTTGCCGCTCGTGAAGCATCGGCAAGTGGCATTCACTGGACGTTTGCCCCCATGGTTGATATTTCGCGTGACCCCCGATGGGGCCGCGTAATGGAAGGTGCAGGCGAGGACACGTATTTGGCGTCCAAAATCGCTTATGTGCGCGTGAAAGGCTTTCAGGGAAAAAAAATAGGCGAACTCAACTCGGTTATGGCCTGCGCAAAACACTTCCTGGCGTATGGCGCTGCTATGGGCGGACGCGATTATAATTCCGTTGACATCAGTGAGAGGTCGCTATGGGAAACCTATTTACCTCCTTTCAAAGCCGCTTTGGATGCCGGTGCAGCAACGTTCATGAACTCATTTAATGATATTAATGGCATACCGGCGACCGGCAGTCAATACTTCCAACGCGAAATACTGAAAGGAAAATGGAATTTCACCGGATTTGTAGTGTCAGATTGGAATTCCATCGGCGAAATGATTGCCCACGGTTACAGTAAAGATGCAAAAGACGCCGCCAAAGCGGCTATTATCGCCGGCAGTGACATGGATATGGAAAGCAATGCATATCAATTTCATTTAGTCCAATTGGTTAGGGAAGGCAAAGTCGCTGAATCGTTGGTTGATGATGCGGTAAAAAGGATTTTGCGCAAAAAGTTCGAACTGGGTCTTTTCGACGATCCATTTCGGTTTAGTGATGCAAAACGTCAGCAAAAAGAACTGAATAATCCCGAAAACACGAAGGCAGCCCGCGAAATGGCTGCGAAAAGCATCGTATTGCTTAAGAATGAAAAAAATGTATTACCACTTTCAAAAAACACTAAAACAATCGGATTCATTGGACCAATGGTGAAACTAAAAAGAGCCAATCACGGATTTTGGGCGGTAGATCTAAAAGATGTCGATTCTTCCTATATAGTATCGCAATGGGAAGGTTTGGAAAGAAAGGTTAGTAAAAACACCAAATTACTGTATGCCAAAGGTTGCGGAATAACCGATACCAGCAAGGATGGTTTTAAGGAAGCTGTCGATGTCGCAAATCAATCAGATGTCGTGATATTAAGCATTGGCGAACGCCACGACATGAGCGGCGAGGCAAAAAGCAGAAGCACGATAAACCTGCCCGGAGTTCAGGAAGACCTGATCAAAGAACTTCAAAAAACGGGGAAGCCCATCGTTATCCTGATAAATGCCGGACGTCCGCTGGTCTTTAACTGGACTGCCGATAATATGCCGACAATCGTATATACCTGGTGGCTGGGTTCCGAAGCCGGTAATGCGATTGCCGACGTACTTTTTGGCGACTATAACCCATCTGGAAAACTGCCGATGACTTTCCCGCGTACTGAAGGGCAAATCCCAATTTATTACAACGCACTGAATACTGGCCGACCTCCAAAAAACGAAGACGATCACGTATACGTGGCGGCCTATATCGACTTGAAGAATACGCCCAAATTTGAATTCGGATATGGATTGAGCTACACCACATTTACTTATTCTGATTTGAAACTGTCACAAAAGACAATCCGGAATAACGAAAAAATTGACGTATCGGTAACAATAAAAAATACAGGAGAGCGTGCCGGAGAGGAAGTGGTACAGTTGTATCTGCGAGACAGGGTTGCATCAGTGGTGCGGCCTGTAAAAGAATTGAAGGATTTCCGCAAAATCAAACTGGAAGCCGGCGAAAGTAAAACCATCACTTTTACGATCGACAACGAAAAACTCGCTTTTTATCACACCGATCTTGAATTTAAATCGGAAGCAGGCGAATTTGACCTGATGGTAGGCGCTTCGTCGGCCGATATCCGATTGCAAAGCGAATTCGAACTAGTCGACTAAAAACTTCTTACAAATAGATTCCACACCAAACAAACTAACATAAATGTCAACAACCGCAATAAAAACAAACTATCCGGCACTTTACACACTAATAACGGTATTTTTCTTTTGGGGATTCATTGCTGCAGGCAATAGTATATTTATACCGTTCTGTAAACATAAATTCGCGCTCGACCAATTCCAGTCGCAATTAATTGACTTTGCATTTTACAGTGCCTACTACCTGGGCGCTTTAATGTTGTTTGCCTTTGGCGCGCTCAACGGTAAAGATCTTGTTGGCAAGTGGGGTTATAAAAAAAGTATTGTCTATGGACTGCTTTTTTCGGCACTGGGCGCGGGCGCCATGATCATTGCAGTACAGGCGAATGTTTACACAGGAATGCTTGTCGGGTTATTTATTGTCGCCCTTGGTTTTTCACTCCAACAAACCGCAGCCAATCCATTTGCGGTTTTGCTGGGTGATCCTAAAACCGGCACAAGCCGAATCAATCTGGGCGGAGGAATAAACTCATTCGGAACTACCATCGGGCCGCTGATCATCGCCTTTGCATTGTTTGGAACAACTGCTTCGGTGACAGATGACCAAATCGCCGCACTTCCCCTGGACAAAGTGATCTTACTTTATATAGGTGTCGGAATTTTATTTGTGGCAGCTGCCGGATTATTTTATTTTTCGAAAAAAGTACCTGCGGGGATTTCGCTGGAGCCCATGGAAAAAGCCAATAAAGCGCTGAAAACGTTGGTGATAATGACCGGTTTGCTTATAGTAGCTTTCGCGCCGGTTTTCCAAAGTTATAAAACAGAGGAGGCTTTAAAAGTTGAGGCCCTTAAATCGGAGGTCGGGGTGCTTAAACAAGGTTTGTCGGCAATACAATATCCGGAGGACACATCGGAAATTGAAAGAATCAATACAGCGATCAGCGCTAACGAGGCAGAAGCCGCTGCGCTCCTGGAGCCATTGGAAAAAAAACGTATGTATTGGTTATCGGCGGCGTTTCTGATAGTGGTAGGCGGATTGGTATTTGCCAATGTCCGGGCGAAAAAGAACAGCGATGGCTGGGGCGCAATGCAGTACCCGCAACTTGTTTTGGGAATGTTGGCCATATTCATATATGTTGGAGTTGAAGTGGCGATTGGCAGTAACCTCGGCGAATTGTTGAGCTTGAAGGAATTCGGCTCGCATCAATCGTCTGAAATCGCTTCGTATGTCAGTATGTATTGGGGCAGCCTTATGATCGGACGATGGACAGGCGCAATCAGTGCCTTCCGATTGATGGGCAACAAAAAGACGATGGCATTGATTCTGGTACCGCTTTTGGCGTTTTCAGTGATTATCGGCGCCAACACTATTGCGCAGAAAGACATGACCCCATTGTATTACTACATATTCTGCGTTTTTATCCAGATTGGAGCATTTTTCTTGTGTAAGGATAAGCCAGCTAAAACTTTGATCGTATTTGCACTTATGGGAATAATAGCCATGGTTATAGGCCTTTTTTCTGAAGGAATGATCGCCATTTACGCGTTCTTAGCAGGCGGCCTTGCATGTAGTATTTTGTGGCCGGCTATTTTTAGCCTGTCGATCGTTGGCCTTGGGAAATATACTGCTCAGGGATCGGCTTTTTTGGTAATGATGATTTTGGGAGGCGGCATTATACCTCCAATTCAGGGGAAACTTGCTGATATTATTGGCATCCACAATTCGTATATCATCCCCGTGCTTTGCTTTTGCTACCTGGCCTTCTTCGGCATAGCCGTAAAGGCAATTTTGAAGAAACAAAATATCGACATTGACGCGGTAGAAGCGGAAGCTACACATTGATTTCTGAGGATAATTGTTTACGCACCATCTGAATAGCAAATAAGTTTTCTTAAAAACGATAAATTAAAGCTTATGAAAATCGAAAAGCACTATTATTCGGCAGCACATCTGCTGGTTTTTATACTGACGATCGCAAGTGCGCCGTTGAGCGCGCAAATTCTTACCAATGGTGATTTTGAAAGTGGCGGGCACGGAAATGGCTTTTTCGTTCACGACTATACGTTGATAAATCCGCTGACGGGCACCAGCACACCGGGCTTTTACGCACGAACAACCGATCCTGCTTTAATGAACGCCACATTTATCTCCGGCGGCGATCATACTACGGGCACAGGGAATATGCTTGTTATTGACGGATCATTATTATCGAACCGATTTTTTTGGACAACCGGAAATACCGGAGGCGCAATTGGCGGTTTTACGGCGGGCACAACATATACCTTCAGTTTCTGGATAAAATCGGTTTCAAATGCTGTAACTTCGGTCGATGCTACTCGGGCAAGTATCGGATTATTCTTCATAAACGCCAACAATGTCAATCCGGCAAACCAAAACTTTTTAGCACCACTTCCCTCAGAAGGTTGGGTCAATATTTCCTATTCGTTTGTAGCAACTGCCGATAACGCTATGGTGCGATTAAAGACCAATACTCCGGGCGTAATCGGACATGATTTTGCTGTGGATGATTTTTCAATCACTGAAGGCGGTCTCCCATTCTCGGGTTCCTACTCATTTGTAAATCCGACTTGTCCCGATGGAACTGATGGATCGATCACAGTAAATTTAACCGGCCGAACACTACCCTACACTGCGTACAATCTGACTGGTTCGGCCACCCAAACCAATACCACCGGGATTTTTACAGGATTGGGAGACGGAACTTATAATGTTACCGCCACCGATTCAAATGGTGGGCAATATTCACAAACAGGTATTATATTAACTGCCGCCAACGATTTTGAGGTGAGTCCGCCTGTCACAATATGTCTCGGTGATTCAACGGTTCTGACTGCCTCAGGAGGCGCAGGTTCGTATACATGGACCGCAAATCCGCCCGATAGTTCCATTGTCGATCCCACTAATGCGAGTCAAACGGTAAGTCCGGCAGTCACTACAACTTATACGGTTACTTCGGGATCGGTATCTTCCGATGTGAACCTGATTGAAAACGGTGATTTTTCGCAAGGTGACGCGCTTTTCATCACGGAATACACTTTCGTCGCCGACCCAAATCCGTTTGGCGTGCAGTCGGCTTACAGTGTTGTGACAAATCCGAATGCGTGGTTTACCGCTTTTACCTCATGCGGCGATCATACAACAGGCAGCGGTAATCTGATGGTCTTTGACGGGGCGACCGACCCTACTGGAAACGTAATTGCCTGGAGCAACCAGAATCTGGTGACAGTCCTGCCAAATACTGATTATACGTTTTCGTACTATGTCGCGTCGGTATCGCCCGAAAATCCTGCCAGCTTGGAAGTTTTGATTAATGGCGTATCACAGGG
>JADMKR010000076.1 GCA_015478765.1 Flavobacterium sp. | reverse complement strand
GTGGGTACGTTCGGAAGCGTTTTCGGAACGCCCATATTGAATCAGCCACAAGTTGGTATTTTAGCACTTGGCGCCATCAGAAAGGTTCCGGCGGTAATTGAAACTCCTGAAGGTGATTTTATCGGAATACGTAAAAAGATGTTCCTCTCGCACAGTTACGACCACAGGGTTGTTGATGGTGCGCTGGGAGGAAGCTTCGTGAAGCGCGTTGCCGAGTACATGGAAGCATTCGATGAAAATCGATCAATATAGAGTAAACCCGCTTTTAAGGCGGGTTTTTTTTGCGCAAAATTTAATTGATTGTAACCGGTGCCGGATCTGGTAACGAAAGCTGTTCGATAGGCTTCTTATTTATAAAATCGGTTACGATTTTATTCACAACATTCCTTTGGTCAATCGATAAAAAATGCCCCGCATCTTCTACGACTAATGTAGTGGCATTGGGAAGTACATCATGGATCTTGTCAAACATAGTTTCGTCATTGACGATATCGTGATCACCCACTAAAACGAGTACCGGCATGTTCAGTTTTTCCAACTGTTTCTTTTTAAATCGGTACATTTTCATCACTCGCGGTTTGCTTTTCGCGTATTTATAAGCATAATATAACTGCGTTTGAAAAATCGCATCGATTCCTTCCGGATTGTGGGAGAAGTTTGCGAAGAAGCGATCGGAATTCCTGCGCGAAGGGAAATGTTTTAAACGAAGCGCCGAAGCTACCTTGCCCATGCTTTTAACCCCGCTGAAGGTTCGCGCCGGACTCAACAATACCAGCTTAGTGATGTTATTCTCAGGCTGCATTGCTATATAGGTGGCAACCCAACCACCGCGCGACACGCCTGCTACGCTGATGTTTTTCATTTTGAAGTGATCGAATACTTCCTTGTAGAATTTGGAAACCTGCTTATTACTCATCTTATGTGTATTCGCAACCGACTTGCCGGCCTCCAGCGGATAATCAATCGCATATACACGATGTGTTTGAGCGAATGCCTTTACATTGGGAAACCACATTGTCGAACTCGCATCGGTGCCATGCAATAAGACAAGCGGATCGCCATTTTTTGGCCCGCTGATAATTACATGTGCGCTTCCGAAACTTGTTGGAACATCGACCTCTTCATATGCGAGATCCCAAAGCGCAAGGGAATTTTCATATGATTGAAGGTATTTAACCTTGGACTTCTTAGAAGGGAATACGTAGTCAGGACCCGTTTTAGTACCGGCACAACTACAGAATATTGACAAAATTAGTAGGTAGAAAAATATACGCATATAAAATTTATATTTTGTAAAATTGGTGAATCGGCACCTAATAGCCATTACATGATTTTAGGTTTAGTTTACGACATATGAAGTGTGTAAATTTTACAATCGGTTAACGGATCGGCAAGCTTACTTTTCATAACTTTCGGTAAAATGGCACGCGATGAAAAATAAGATCACCGGAAAACACTTGATCAAAATAGGATATAGCCAGTCGGAAGCATTGGGACAGGCACTTGATATTGCCAATTCCAAATTTAAAAATCAGTCAAAGCCGGAAGTGTTGCGGATATTGAAAAAACTCCGACTTTATCCTGAAAATTTTCTAGATGACGAAGTACTCGGTAAATTGGCCAAACAATTTTCGGAGGAAGCAGCAGTGCCCAAAAGCTCCGGAATTATTCAACTAAAAAAATCCTCCGATTACCAAATCTACGGTGCCGAGCATATCGAAGCCGGTGCGCGGGACCAAATGGACGTGGCGATGCAACTTCCGGTGACTGTGGCCGGCGCCCTCATGCCGGATGCACATCAGGGCTACGGACTCCCAATTGGTGGTGTATTGGCAACCAATAATGCCGTAATTCCATATGGTGTCGGTGTTGATATCGGATGTCGGATGGCATTGACCGTATATGATATTCCAGTCGATTATTTTTTATCAAACCAAGCTAAGTTTAAGCGCGAGATTGCGGCTCATACGAAATTTGGTGCCGGTAAATCTTTTGATGGTAATGCGAGATCCGATCATGATATCATGCACAACCCCAACTTCAATTTGGTCCCGTTTATTAAAAAATTAAAAGACAAAGCATGGGCGCAACTCGGAACATCCGGTGGTGGAAATCACTTCGTTGAATTTGGTATAATGGATTTTGCTGAAGAAGACGCCGAATTGGACATTAAAAAAGGTTCGTATGTCGCTTTATTGACTCATTCAGGTTCCCGCGGTTTGGGCGCCACAATAGCCGGACAATATACCAAGATTGCCAAGGCCATCACGCGATTGCCCAAGGAAGCCATCAACCTGGCGTATCTCGATTTGAGTTCGCAGGCCGGACAGGAATATTGGATGGCGATGAACCTGGCCGGCGATTATGCTTCGGCATGTCACGAGGTGATACATGATAAGATCGGCCGCGCGATCGGCGGACAAATATTGGCCAAAGTCGAAAACCACCACAATTTTGCATGGAAAGAACAATTTGACGGAAAAGAAGTAATTGTTCACCGCAAAGGAGCGACGCCGGCGGGAAAAGGTGTTATGGGCATCATTCCCGGAAGCATGACCGCACCCGGATTTTTAGTGCGTGGCAAAGGCGAGGTGAGTTCGCTGAATTCGGCTTCGCATGGCGCCGGACGGCAAATGAGCCGCACACAGGCAATAAAGAATATTTCTTCGGCAGAAATGAAAAAAGTGCTCAGCGATCACGGTGTTTCATTGATGGGTGCGGGCCGGGATGAAGCACCGATGGCGTATAAAGACATTGAACTGGTGATGGCGGCGCAAACAGATTTAGTGGATGTTGTGGCCAAATTCACTCCGAAGATCGTGCGCATGGCGGATGATGGCAGTAGGGAAGATTAATTTTTTGCCCACTGATTCACAGAATTCTTTATTCAGATTTTTTATAGCCACCAATGCACGAATTTTTTTAAGTGTAGTTGATGATGGAGGCGGAACGATTGATTTTGGCCACTGATGCACTGATTTTTCTTTAAAGATTTTACAGGCACTAAATGCACGGATTATTTTTAATTGTGATGGATGAAGCAGGAAGGACTGATTTTTGGCCACTGATCCGCTGATTTTTTTTGTTTAGCCACTAGTGCGAGAATTATTTTTTTTAAAATATTCACATGCTTTGAGGATAACCTGATAGAGAAGCAGATATCGGCTTTCGCAACAAATGTCGTTTGTACTTCCTACTTGGAGGCTAAAACTTTAATCTGTGAATCTGTGGCCTTTTATCCTTTCGTAATTCGCTATCCGACCGCAACGGACAGGCGAAGCAATCGCGGCTAAACTTTCCAATCTGTGCATCTGTACAAATTAGATTTATAATTCGTGCATTGCTCCCCTGTTCGCTATGTTCGCGTCGTGGCCAGAAAAATTTAATCTGTGCATCTGTGGCCATTTTTTTAATTCGTGAATTCGTGGCCAGCATTTTTTCAAAAAGCTATCTTTGCACCTCAATACTATACAATGGAACTCAAACTCAACCGACCCATCTGCTTTTTTGACCTTGAAACCACCGGAATCGATATCTGCAAAGACAGAATCGTCGAGATATCGGTGTTTAAAGTTTTTCCGAACGGGAACAAAGAAAGCAAGACGTGGCTCGTAAATCCTGAAATGCCGATTCCGCCAGTGGTAACGGCTGTTCATGGCATAACGAATGAAAAGGTTGCCAACGAACCCACATTCAAGGATTTGGCGCCAACAATCTACAACATGATCAAAGACAGCGATTTGGCAGGTTACAATTCGGATCGATTTGATATTCCTTTGCTGGCGGAAGAATTGCTGCGCGTCGGACTTGACTTTGATATGAAAAGCCGGGTTTCGGTGGATGTGCAAACGATTTTCCACAAAATGGAAGAGCGGACATTGGCCGCAGCGTTGAAATTTTACTGTGGGAAAAGCCTCGAGAATGCTCACTCGGCCGAAGCCGATACAATGGCTACGTACGAAATTTTAAAAGCACAACTCGATCGATATCCCGAACTTGAAAATGACATGAAATTGTTGTCGGAGTTCACCACCAGAAAGAAATCTGTTGATTTTGCCGGATTCATCGTTTTGGATAAAGATGGTGAGGAATGTTTCTCGTTCGGCAAGCACAAAGGCATTAAGGTCGAAAAGGTTCTGGAAACCGAACCCGGCTACTTTGGATGGATCCAGAACGCCGATTTTCCGCTTTATACCAAGAAAGTACTTACTGCAATAAAATTGCGGAAACTTAATACAAAATTTAACTAGTACGATCGAGCCCTAGCCCTGATTGTAGCGGAAAGCAGGATAAAGCTCCCAATAAATTTCTAAATGAAAATCATTTGTATTGGCCGCAATTACGCCAAACACATAGCTGAACTCAATAACGAGCGCCCGTCTGAGCCGGTAATTTTTTTAAAACCCGACACGGCGGTATTGCCAAAGGAATTTCCGTTTGTGATTCCGGAGTTTACCTCCGACGTGCATCATGAAGTGGAGGTAATTGTTAAGATTAATCGGGTAGGGAAGTATATCGACCCTAAATTTGCTCATAAATATTACGATGAGATCAGTATCGGAATCGATTTCACTGCTCGGGATTTACAGCAAGAACTTAAAAATCAGTCACTTCCGTGGGAAAAATCGAAGGCTTTTGACGGTTCGGCGGTAATCGGAGACTTTTTATCGAAAAAAGTTTTTACTTCGCCTGAAAATCTTAATTTTGAGTTGACAAGCAACGGGATGACCGTCCAAAAGGGCACTACGGCGCATATGCTGTGGAAAATAGATGAGATCATTTCGTATGTCTCGCAGTTTTTCACTCTCAAAAAAGGTGATATCATTTTTACCGGCACACCGGAGGGCGTGGCAGCAGTAAAACCGGGCGACGTTTTGGAGGGTTATCTGGAACAACACAAACTTTTTAGAATACAAGTAAAATAATGGCCCTAAACTACAACTTATCAAAGGTTTACGCATTATCGGACAATGACCCCGAATTTGTAAACCAGGTTGTGACGCTTTTTGTAACCGAAGTACCACTTGATTTAATCCAAATTAAACTCGGAATCAAAACTAAAGATCACAAACTCGCCTACAGTTACGCCCACAAAATCAAACCAACACTTGACTTGTTGGGGATGAATGTCGCCTTCAGCGAAATCCTCGAGGTCGAGGCATGGACGAAACGAGAAGGAAAACGCAAAGAGATCAACGACACATTCGACAGCATCGAATCGCAGATCGAAAAAGCTGTGAAGGAGATTAAGAAGGACTTTGATCTTTAGCAGTTGAAAAGTTTAAAGTTTAAAGTTTAAAGTTGGAGTGTATTCACTAATCTTCAACTTTCCACCTGTGGACCGAACGGATCAAAGGTAAACTCAACCCGAAGCAAGTGAAAAACACCAAATTTCCAATTTCCTAACCCCTAAC
>JADMKR010000075.1 GCA_015478765.1 Flavobacterium sp. | reverse complement strand
CAATTCAAAAAACGTCAGAAAGTCGTGCAATGAATAATGTCCGTCGACCAGCCAGGTACCGTCTTCCCGTGCAATCAACTGGAAATCCTCCTTATAAAAATCGGATGCGTCGCCTACCAATGCCTCGAGGATATCGTTGAGGGTAATG
This sequence comes from Flavobacterium sp., assembly GCA_015478765.1. Classification (GTDB taxonomy): domain Bacteria; phylum Bacteroidota; class Bacteroidia; order Flavobacteriales; family Flavobacteriaceae; genus Flavobacterium. The sequence continues at coordinate 5,295 of JADMKR010000075.1, read as the reverse complement.
ATTCCCTGGAAAACTCCGTATTCATCCGATACAAAGGCGTAATGGACTCCGCTGTCTTTGAAATTCTGCAATGCTTTATAGGCAGTTGTTTGTTCCATGATGAAGGGGGCATCGGTCATGATCGATGATAATTTGAAATCCTCTTCCTCAAAATGCGCAAATATGCCCTTCAGATTGACAACACCTACCACATCATCGTGATTCTCGTTATAGACGGGATAAACCGAGTGCAGCTCGCGAAGCATCAATTCCCGCACCTGATTTTTATCGGCGCTCAAAGGCAAAAACGCAACCGATTTGCGGTGCGTCATCAATGAATTTACTTTTCGGTCACCGATGTGAAAGACCCGTTCCACAATATCCTGTTCGATTTCCTGAACCTCGCCGCCCTCGGTGCCTTCGCGTATAATCGCCTTGATTTCTTCCTCGGTGACTTTGCCGTCGGCCGATGGTTTTACCATCAATATTTTCAGCATGAATTCGGTTGATATGGTCAGCAGCCAGATAAATGGCGCGGTTGCGACCGAAATCCACTTCATTGGAACCGCGAAGGTTTTCGCTATTTTTTCCGGATAGGTAAGTCCGATTCTTTTGGGCAGCAATTCGCCCAACACCAATGAAAAGAATGTCAGTATTACAACGACGATGGTAACCGATAAGGAATCGGCATAAGGCCGAAGAATGTCAATACTTTCGACAAATGCTTTTACATCGGCAGTGATTTTATTGCCGGAGAATATACCGGTCAAGATACCGATTAGTGTAATTCCGATTTGGACTGTCGATAAAAATTTGTTCGGTGAATTGGCGAGGTCGAGTGCGACTTTAGCCGACGGATTGCCCTTTCTGGCCGAGTTTTCGAGTCGGTTTTTGCGCGCCGATATCAATGCGATCTCCGACATCGAGAAGACGCCGTTTAGCAGGATCAGAAAGAGAATTATGAGTATTTCCATATACTTTAGCCCGGATTGCAGGGAAAAGCCCGGAGCCGGAAACGGCTGATTTTAAGTGAATAAAAGAGCGACCGAAGTAAGCTCCTTTTATTTATATTAAAATCCCGTTTATGGCGAGGACTTGTACCGTATAGCCGGAAATTGCTACAAATTATCGATTACCTGTGACAGCCTTTGCGTTATTTCTTCAATCGATCCGATACCGTCGACAGCGTAAAATTTGCCCTGTTGATCGTAATAGTGCGTCAGCGGTGCCGTTTTTTCGTTGTATTCCTGATATCGGTTCCTTATTTTTTCTTCATCCTGATCGTCTATCCGTCCTGAGGTTTTTCCGCGTTCGAGCAATCGTTGCACCAGTACTTCATCATTGGCTTCAAGGGCGATAGTGGCTGTGACTTTCCAGCCTTTGCCTGCCAGGAATGAATCCAAAGCCTGGGCCTGGGCGATTGTTCTCGGAAATCCGTCGAAAAGAAACCCCTTGGTATCGGGATTTTTATCAACTTCACTTTCAAGCATTTTTATGGTGACTTCGTCGGGAACGAGATCGCCGCGATCCATATAGGTTTTGGCCAGGGCGCCGAGTTCGGTGTTGTTCTTTAAGTTATATCGGAAAACGTCGCCTGTGGAAATGTGTGTGAGATTGTATTTCTCTTTTAAAAATTCGGCTTGGGTGCCTTTACCAGCACCGGGTTTTCCGAATAATACGATATTGATCATTATATTTTGTTGTTGTGTTTTGAGTTATTGTTATTCCGATAGTTGATATACTTCGGCTAAATTGCGCCCCAGGCCATTGTAATCAAGACCATAACCAACGATGAATTTATCCGGAATGCGTATGCCGACGTAATCGATCTTTATATCTTTTTTATATGCGTCGGGTTTCAGGAACAGGGTGGCGATTTTGAAGTGCTTCACATTTTGCTGCTTGAACATAGCTTTCAGTACTTCGAGCGTACTTCCGGTATCGACGATATCCTCGATCACTACAACCGACCTTCCGGTAAGGTCCTGATTCAATCCGATAAGATTCTTGACCTCATGCGTCGTTTCGGTTCCTTCATATGACGCGAGCTTGATGAAACTAACTTCACATGGTTTTTTATAGTGTTTCATGAAATCGGCCACGACCATGAAAGCTCCGTTTAAAACTCCTATAAAAACAGGGGTTTCATCGGCAAAATCGGCTTCTACAAGCTGCGCCATTTCGGCAATTGCAAAATCTATTTCCTCGGCCGATATAAACGGTACAAAGTGTTTGTCATGAAGTTGTATCACAAATTTCGGTTTTTGAATAAGCTGCAAATATACTGAATTTGAGTGAGCAGCGCAGTGATTTCTTTTGCGGCGCGCGCATACATATTTGTTAAATACGCCTTAATATTAATCACATTGCAGGTCGATGGGCGCGGATTATATGTAACTTCAAGGGTAAATCCTGTTTCGAAAAATGACGATAAAAATACTTTTCAATTTACTGACTATCAGTTCAATTTTACTTTTCCCCAATATGCTGCAGGGGCAGCGCGACAGTATTTCTGCAACACGGCTATCGGAAGTTGTGATCAGCTCCTACCATATCAATGACAGCCTGATGAATGCGCCGGCATCGGTTGGCATACTGACTGCTGCCGAACTACAGCGCAACAACAACACCGACATCTCAATGGCCATGAATATGATTTCGGGCGTCCAAATGCAGTCGGCCACTTTTAACACCAACCGCATATCGATACGCGGAATTGGCGCGCGAACGCCATATGGAACCAATAAAATCCGCGCGTTTTTTGGGAATATCCCACTCACTTCGGGCGACAGCGAAACTACGATAGAGGATCTCGATATTGAAAACCTGCAGCAGGTAGAAATTATAAAAGGACCGCTTTCAAGCGTTTACGGCGCGGGATTGGGCGGCGCAATCCTACTTACGCCCGGCAGATCGCCAGCCGGAAATTTGGCCTCGATTAGTACGACGCACGGATCCTGGGGATTGATGAAAACCACGGCCCGGGTTTCGACGGCAAGCGAAAAAGCCAACCTCAGCGTAAATTATCACAACATGAAATTTGACGGTTGGCGCGAGAACAGTTCGTATCAGCGCGAGGGCGTCACACTCTCGGGTGAATTGTTCAAAAGCGAAAAATCGCGGCTGACCTACTTAGGGAATTACACCTATATGAAAGCGTTTATCCCGAGCTCAATCGATCGCGAAACGTTTGAAAACAATCCGCAGGAAGCCGCTTTCACCTGGAAAGCCGCCCAGGGGTTCGAGCAATATGATTCTTACATGGGCGGATTGTCGTACGAATTTGATGTAAGCCCATCGATTAAAAACACAACATCGGTTTTCGTAAATCACAAAATAAGCAACGAACCCCGGCCTTTCGACATCCTGCGTCAAAACACGACCGCTTATGGAGCGCGTACTCAGTTCGCCGGTCGGCTTAAATTTACACTGCCCATTTCATATATAATAGGAGCCGAATATTTCAGGGATGGATTTTCAGGGCAAACATTGGAAAATTTATATCAGGATAATAATGGGATGGGAAGTGTCACCGGAGGCCAGCTGACGGGCACGACGCAGGATCGGGTTTTCTATAATGTATTTGCTCAGGCGAATGTTGCGTTGGCCGAAAAATTAGATTTGCGGGCGGGAATTAACCTGAACCGGACAAACTTTGAATTGAGAACCGAATTCCCCGCTGACCAATCGCGAACTGAATCGTATCGATACGATGCAATCTGGGCACCGCAAGTATCATTGCTGTACACGCCAAATCGGTATACGACATTATATGCGTCGGCCAGCCGCGGCTTTTCACTGCCGGCAATTGAGGAAACGTTGACACCCGAGGGCAGCATCAATACAGGCATAAAACCCGAAACAGGTTACAATCTCGAAGTGGGCGCTAAAATGTACCTATTAAACAAAAAGCTTTACATCGAATCGGCGGTTTACCGAATGCTGATTACCGATCTTTTGGTGGCGCGGCGTATTGGCGACGATCAATATGTAGGCGTTAATGCCGGGCAAACGTTGCATCAGGGAATCGAGTTATCGTCGCGCTATAATTGGCAAAAATTAAATTGGAGAATCGAGCCTTTCGCAGCGCTTTCCCTGGGGAAATATGAATTTGCTGACTTTGTGTCGGATGATATCGATTATTCAGGCAATGAGCTCGCTGGCGTGCCGTCGACAAAAGCATCGGCCGGTTTAATTGTATACTGGAAGCAGTTGTTTATCTCTGGAACGTACAATTTCGTGGGTGCTGTTCCTTTGAATGACGGGAATACCGCCTATTCCGAACAGTATGCAGTGACCGATATCAAAACCGGATTCGAGTTCATGGCTATTCCAAATCTGACTTTCGATGTTGCCGCGGGAATCAACAACCTCGGGAATGAACGATATGCTTCGATGATACTTCCAAATGCAACAGGTTTTGGAAACTCCCAGCCCCGCTATTATTATCCCGGACTACCCATCAATTACTATTTTCAGCTGAGATTCCGATACTTGCTTTAGCGTCAGCGACTTGCTGCTAACTATGTTACTGACATATCGGAATTATGTAATATTACAGTATTTTCCTATAACAATTGGCCGGTATGATAGAATAGCTTTGCATCAAACTTAAAAAATAGTCAAAATGAAAAGATTAAATTTATTACTATGTGCTGTCGTAGCGACGGGATTGGGATTCACTTCATGTAGCAGCGATGACGATACTATTACTGTTAACGATGATGTGCAAATTGCAGGTACATACCGATTAACTGAGGTTAATACTGACAGCGAAACCGATTTCAATCAGGATGGAACCGCCAATCTTAACCAAATGAACGAATCGAACTGTTATGACAACAGCGAGATCATTTTCAATGCCGATAATACTTTTACCTACGAAATCAAATCAATCCTCGTGGATGAAACTGAAGGAACATCTGCGTGTAACGAGAATACCGTTAGCGGAACATGGGTACTTCAAGGCGGCGTTGGCAGCACAGCAATCATCGATGCGACTTACGAAAATCCGAACGGGTCTGATGTAACCATCCGATTCAATAAAGAAGGTAACGAGCTTACTCAGTATTCATTGCTTACCCAATATCCTGACCGTGACATGAACGGCGGTGCTGTTTACAGTTGGGGATCAGTGGAAATGATTTTCACAAAACAATAAAAAAAGCACCTTACTTTTTTATGAGCCCGGGTTTTCCCGGGTTTTTTTTTGGTTATATTTGGCTAAAAAGCAGTGGACTTTCTTGAAGCATTATCAAAAACCACGGTGTATCGCGCAAGTCGGGATGCGGTGACTTCCATAGCGCTGACAAACCA